>PLYG01000084.1 GCA_003153335.1 Betaproteobacteria bacterium
AGTACCGCCGCCGCTCGCTAAAGGGCATAGTCGGGCAGGTCCATCCTGAGTTCAACTTCGATGACGTGCACCGCCGGGTGCTCGACGAGGTGATCGCGCAGTTCCGACTCGATGCACTTACTGCCGAGGATCGGGACGTCATCTGGCGCACGTGGCACGCGCTCGATGCCTGGCCGGATTTCCCGGCGGTGCAGGCGCGGTTGCGGCGCAAATACATTGTCGCCTCCCTCACCTTGCTCACAACCTCGCTGGTGATCGATGTCTCGAAGAAGAACGGCTTCGACTGGGACGCAATCATTTCCTGCGAGATGATCGGTATCTACAAGACGCGCCCGGAGTGCTACTTCACGGCGGCGAAGTGGCTGCAACTTGACCCGTCCGAAATCATGATGGTCGCCTGTCACAACTTCGATCTGAACGCCGCGCGCGAATGCGGCTTCAAGAGCGCATTTGTGAAGCGGCCCACCGAGTGGGGGCCGTCAGGGCCTCCCGACCCGATACCCAACCCGGCGCATGACCTGGTTGTCGAGGACTTCGCGGAGTTGGCGACGCGGCTCGACGCTTAAATCACGCCATGCTCGACAAAACCAAATCGGACGTAGCCGATCCGGCGCTGATTAGCGCCGGGTCCATACGCGGTCGATAAAGACGCACAACTCGTCGCGGAAGGGCTGCAGTTCGGCACCTTTGCTTTCGTATATGAGCGTGCAGTTCAGATAGCGCAGGGTGCCGAGGATCTTGATTGGCCCTTCGCAGCGCTGCAGCGATTCGATGTAGGTGCGGCCCTCGAGCTTGAACAAGCGGTTGGACCGTCCAGCGCTGAACAGGGGTGTGAGCCGGCAACTTTCCAGGTCGAGCTTGAAATAGGACTCGGGCGGCAAGTGGCGGTACAGGTTCTGCACATAGAGAACCTGGTCATTTCTGCGATCATTGTCAATATCCGTTTCGTATAGCGCGATGCCGCTTGGTTCGACTTGAACGCGCTCGTCGATATCGAGCAGGCCTGGGCAGCGGGCGAGCAGACGGTCCAGTTTCTCGCCCGACATTGCCGGCGCGAGATAGTGGATGCGGTCGTCGTGGTTCAGGAATTTGTCGCAGACTTGCGCGCGATAGGGACCGAAGGGCGCTTCTTCGAAAGGCATGAAACGGTTCGCGTCCACGGCGTATGCCGTTCCGCAAAACAAGACGGCTAGGGTGACGAACGTGTGGGCAAACCGGATGGGTTGTAACATGACAGGCCCACAAACACAATATGACGCTCGCGACCTTCCGCTTGATTGGGTACTGCCCGGGCGTCGGACAAAAGCGATGGAATGGCGATCATTAAACCAGCAGCGTACGCGCCAACTCGCGCGCCACGTTGGCAATCAACGCGGTATCGGCTTCGGGAAATGAGCGACCAGAAGCATTAAAGCGTACGCTTATTCGTTAATCTAGAAGGTCACAAAGGTACGCTACCAGCGCAGCAGCTGCGGCCCAAGCAGGGCGCCGACGGAAGTCGGAATCAGCATGCCGAGCAGATACCAAAAGCCAATAAAGGGCGCCGCAAGTTCCGGGCAGTGCAGGCAATAGACCAGTGCGCCAACAGCGCCCGATAGCAGCCCTGCGGCTGCCCCCGCGAGCCGTAGGCGCGTAGGCGCCAGACCCTTCATCGCCCACAACACGCCAGCGAAAACCGGCGCCGACAGTATGGCGACGAGAAGCGGACACGAGGTCCAGGTGTCGCCGAAAAACAAGCGCGAGCGCTCCACTGGATCTGCGCCGGTCAGCGCGGCTGCCGCCAGCAACCACATCACCAGTACCGGCGCGGCCAGGGCGCTCGGCACCCAGGTAAGCCGCAGCCCCGGTCGGGATAGGCGCACCGCGAAGAGCAGGCCCGCTCCCGCGAGCGCGGCGCTGAATCCGAGTTTGACCCAGAACATCGTCAGCAGCGTTGCGGCGGCAAGGTCGGGGCGCACGCCGAGCTGGCCTGCCATCAGCAGGGCTGCCGCGAATGCCCCTCCGCCGATGGCCACCGTATAGCGCCGCGCCACGGCGTGCGACTCGACCGCGCCTGCTCCAGTCGCCAGCATTGTTACGAAATCGTCGGTTTTCATGCCTTGTTCCTTATCATCGCCGCCAGAGCCTTGAGGCCGCGGTGCACGCCGACTTTGACGGCAGACTCGGACATGCCCGTGGCGCGCGCCGCTTCCGCCACTGACAATCCCTCCAGCTTCATATGGATGATGGGCAGGCGCTGCCGATCAGGCAGTTGCTCGAGCAGCTGCGCCAGGTCGCGGCGCGCTTCGGCAGCTGCGGCATCGGCATTCGAAAAAATTTCCATCTCGTCATCGAGCGGATCGTTGAGCTTTTCGCGATTCGAACGCCGGCGCAATAGATCGATGAGCTTGTACTTGGCGATCGCATGTATCCACGCCGTGAGCGGCTGCCCGGCGTCATAGGTATGGCGCTGGTTGTGCACGGCGAGCAACGATTCCTGCAACAGATCCTCCACTTCGTCGGGCAAGCTGACGAGGCGCTTTCTCAGGAAGGCGCGCAAATGCGTGCTCAGTTCTTGGAGAAAG
>PLYG01000038.1 GCA_003153335.1 Betaproteobacteria bacterium
TTGCGCACATGGGTTTTGTCACGCTGGGATTCTTCCTGTTCAGCCAGCTGGGCGTCGAAGGCGGCCTGGTGCAGATGATCTCCCACGGCTTAGTATCCGCCGCGATGTTCCTGTGCGTGGGTGTCATGTATGACCGGATGCATTCGCGGATGATCGCCGACTACGGCGGCGTGGTGAATACCATGCCGCGGTTCGCCGCGTTGTTCATGTTGTTTGCACTGGCCAATTGCGGCCTGCCCGGGACCAGCGGCTTTGTCGGCGAATTCATGGTCATCCTGGCCGCGGTCAAGGTCAATTTCTGGCNNTGGCTGGGTTTTGCCGCTGCGCTGACGCTGATTCTCGGCGCCGCGTACACGCTATGGATGGCCAAGCGGGTGATATTCGGGAAGGTTGCCAACCCGCACGTCGCCGGGCTGACCGATGTCACCGCGCGCGAGTTCTGGATGCTGGCGGTGGTGGCGATCGCGGTCCTCGCGCTGGGTCTTTATCCCAAGCCGTTCACCGACGTGATGCACCAGTCGGTGCTCGACCTGCTGGCGCATGTGGCCCGGAGCAAGATGTGATCATGGAATTCAACATTTATCCGGTGCTGCCCGAGACGCTGTTGCTATGCGCGGTGTCGCTGTTGCTCATCGTCGACCTGTTTATCAGCGATGCCAAGCGGCACCTCAGCTACTGGCTGACGCAACTCACGCTGCTGGCGTGCGCCGCGGTCACGCTTGCGACCTGGCAGCCCGCTCCCGTCCACACGTTCAGCAACATGGTGGTCGACGACTGGATGTCGGACGTGCTCAAGCTGGGCAGCTACCTATCGGTGTCGCTGATGCTGTTCTACGGACGCGGTTATTTGCGCGCCCGCGGCCTGTTCAAGGGCGAGTTCTTTTCGCTGACGCTCTTTTCGCTGCTGGGCGTCATGGTGATGATTTCGGCCAACCATCTGCTCACTTTATATCTGGGGCTGGAACTGATGAGCCTCGCCCTGTACGCGCTGGTGGCCATGCATCGCGACCGGCGCGAATGCTCGGAAGCGGCGATGAAGTATTTCGTCCTGGGAGCACTGGCCTCCGGGCTGCTGTTGTACGGGATGTCGATGGTTTATGGCGCAACGGGTACGCTGGACATCAACGCCATTTTCACGGCGATCTACAACGGCCGCGCCAACATGAGCCTGCTGGTGTTCGGCCTGGTGTTCCTGGTCTCCGGCATCGCGTTCAAACTGGGCGCCGTTCCGTATCATANNTCAAACGCATGCTGGCCTATTCGACCATCGCCAACATGGGCTTCATGTTGCTCGGCTTCGTTGCCGGCGTGTCCCGTCAGGATCCGTTGATCGGTTACGCGGCGGCGATGTTCTACACCATCGCCTATGTGATGACGACGGTCGCCTCGTTCGGCATCATCCTGCTGCTTTCGCGCAAGGGCTTCGAGGCTGACCAGATCGATGATCTGAAGGGCCTGAACCAGCGCAATCCCTGGTACGCGTTCCTGGTGATGGTGATCATGTTTTCGCTGGCCGGCGTCCCGCTCACCATCGGCTTCTTTGCCAAGCTGACGGTGATCGAGGCGGTGATCGGAATCGGCTACTACTGGCTGGCCGTCGTGGCCGTGCTGGCTTCGCTGNNGGTGGATAATTCGGAAATCACCGTCCGCGGCGACGCGCATTTTGTGTTCAGCGTTAACGGCATGGCCTTGCTGGTCCTGGGCATCATTCCGCAACCGCTGCTGCTGCTGTGCTACCGGGCGCTCCACGTTTCCTTCTGATGCCAAACCCGGCGGGGTATAACCGGCGCGAACGCTTGAGCGGGTCAAATCCGGTGGTGTACCATCAATGCCCGGACGAATTCGCGCGGGGACGGCTCGATGAAAGTTGGATTGTTTGTCACCTGCCTGGTCGACCTGATGCGGCCCTCGATCGGCTTCGCTGCGATCAAGCTGCTCGAGCAAGGCGGTTGCGAAGTCTTCGTCCCGGTTACGCAGACTTGCTGTGGACAGCCGGGATACAACTCGGGCGAGCGCTCCGCGGCAAAAGGATTGGCGCTAAAGGTCCTGGATGAATTCGAGGCGTGCGATTATCTCGTCGCGCCCAGCGGTTCCTGCAGTGGCATGATAAAGACGCACTATCCTGACCTGCTGTCCGATGAACCCGGCACGGCCGATCGCCTCGCCCGGTTGACCGCAAAGACGTATGAGCTGACCGATTTTCTGGTGAACGTGCTCAAGCTCGAAACCGTGCCCGGCACTTTTAGCGGCAAAGTCACCTACCACGATAGCTGTTCGAGCCTGCGGGAGATGGGTGTCAAGCAGCAACCGCGCCTGCTGTTGGAGAAGATGCCCGGCGTGCAGCTTGCCGAGATGGAAGAAGGCGAAACATGCTGCGGTTTCGGCGGCACTTTTTCGATCAAGTTCGGCGAGATCTCGTCGCGGCTCGCCGACAACAAGTGCCGAAACATCGAGGAATCCGGTGCCGATGTGGTCGTTCTGGGCGATCTCGGCTGCATGCTGAACATCGAAGGACGCCTGCACCGCAGGGGCAACACGACCACACGGGTCATGCACGTTGCCGAAGTGCTGGCCGGCATTCACCGCGAATAGTCAGCGCTCCGGGAGACCTTCATGCAAGTAGCCTCCATGCACTTCGTCGAACGCGCGCATGACAAACTGAACGACCGCGAACTGCAGAAAAACCTGGGCACCTTCAAAACCAGGTTCGTCGGCGCCCGCGCCAGGTCGATCACCGAGCTCGATGATTTTGAAGGCACGCGCGACGCCGCCAAGGAGATCCGGCAGCGGGTGCTCGACAATCTCGACACGTACCTGGAACTGTTCGAGGAGAACGCGACGGCGAATGGTGCAACCGTGCTGTGGGCCGAGACGCCGGCCGACGTCAACCGGCTGGTGCTGGCGATCGCGGCGCGGCATTCGGCCCGCAAGATCATCAAATCGAAATCGATGGTCAGCGAAGAGTCGGCGCTCGATCACGCGATCGAAGCCGCAGGACTGACTGTCGTCGAAACGGATCTCGGCGAATACATCCTGCAGCTCAACGATTACGAGCCACCGTCGCATATCGTCGGTCCGGCGCTGCACAAGAGCAAGGAAGAAGTCTCCCGACTTTTTGCAGACAAGCACGGAACGGCGAAAAAGACCGACATCGGCGAGTTGTGCATGGAAGCCCGGCTGGTGCTACGGCAGCATTACCTGTCCGCGGACATGGGGATCTCCGGCGGCAATTTCTTGATCGCCGAAACAGGATCGGTGGTGCTGGTCAGCAACGAAGGCAACGCGACGCTGACCACCACGTTGCCCCGGGTCCACGTGGCGATTTCCGGCATCGAAAAAATTGTGCCGACACTCGAAGATGTGGCGACGCTGATGCGACTCTTGCCCCGTTCGGCAACAGGGCAGTCGATCAGTAACTATGTCGATATTCTCACCGGGGTCAAGGGCGCGGGCGAGTTCCATGGCGCAGAGCATATGTATTTCATCCTGGTCGACGCGGGGCGCACCGGCGTGCTCGATTCCGAACTGCGCGCGGCCCTGCGTTGCATACGCTGCGGCGCCTGCATGAATCACTGCCCGGTGTACCAGAACATCGGTGGCCACGCGTATGGCTGGGTGTATCCGGGACCGATCGGTTCGGTGCTCACGCCGATGTATGTCGGCCTCGAAAATGCGCTGCCGCTGCCGCATGCAGCAACGTTGTGCAATCAATGCGGTGTCGTGTGTCCGGTCAGGATTCCGCTGCCGGATCTGCTGCGGACCCTGCGCGAAAAGCAGGTCGATCGAGGCTTGCGTCCCTGGACCGAGCGCGCCGGATTCCGGTTGTGGGCGTGGGTCGCGCGGCATCCGGCGTGGTATGGACTCGGGACGAAAATCGGATCGCGCGTGTTGAAATGGATGGGCGGCAGCAACGGTTATATCCGGAAGCTGCCGCTGGCGGGAGGCTGGACCGAAGGCCGTGACATGCGCGCGCCTGCGGGCAAAACCTTTCGCGAACTTTACGCACAATCGAAGAGGACATGAACATGGATCGGATGCCGCTGCCCGCAATTTCCAGCCGGGCGCAAAGCCTGGGCACGGAAAACGCTTTTGTCGTGCTTGCCGAGGTCAACCTGTTGATCCGCGCGGGCCGGGATGTGATCTCGTTTTGCATCGGCCAACCCGATTTCCCGACGCCCGGCAACATCCAGGGCGCTGCGATCACGGCGATTCGCGAGGGCAAGCATGGGTACACGCCATCGGCCGGAATAGATCCACTGCGAGAAGCCGCCGCCCGCGAAATCAACCGGATGCGCGGGCTCGCCGGACCGGACGCCATCATCGCCGACGATGTGGTGATCGGCGCCG
>PLYG01000578.1 GCA_003153335.1 Betaproteobacteria bacterium
CCAGCGGGCTGCGTTCGCCAGACGTCACGCTTATGGCCCGCATCTTGCCGGCACGCACTTGCGCCATGGCCAGTGCCGGTGGCAACAAAGCTAACTGCAATTGGCCGCCTATGATTGCGGTGATGACCTGCGGATTGCCGGGATAGGGAACGTGCACGGGATCGATGCCGGCTTTGCTCTTGAGCAGCTCCATCCCGATATGGCCCACCGTGCCTACGCCAGGCGAGCCATAGCTCCATTTGTTGCCAGCTTCGCGGGCGACAGACAGGAAGGCCGAGTCCGGTCCCGGAGTATTGGCAGCCGCAGCGAGCACCAGCGGCGCCGTGCCCACCAGCGAGACCGGCGTCAAATCCGTCAAGGGATCAAACGGCGTGGCCGGGTTGAGCATTTTGGCGATGGTCATGTTGCCGTTGATCAGCACGCCGAGCGTGTGATCGTCGCTGGCTTTGGCCACCTGGTCTGCCGCGATATTGCCGCCGGCGCCCGNNCGTGTAGCCGTCGGGCGTGGCGCGGGCGACGACCTCCGCCGCGATATTGCCGCCGGCGCCCGGCTTGTTTTCCACAATGACGGGCTGGCCCAGTGCCTTGCCGAGCGGTTCCGCCAAGGCACGGGCCACCAAGTCGGGCGACGAGCCGCCCGGAAAACCGACCAGGATCCGGATTGGTTTGGTCGGCCAGGTCTCCGCCGGCTTTTGCGTCTGGGCAAGGGCCGGCGCGCCCACCATGGCGGCGGCCAGCGCCGCGATCATCATTTTGCGTCGTTTCATCGATTTCTCTCCTATAGTCGCTTACCAGTCTGTTACTACGCGACGCGTCCAAGATATGCTCCGTCGGCCTCCAGGCGTTCCTGTAGAGCCCTGATTTCCAGCTTGCGCGGGCGAACACCCGCGTTGAGTGCCAGTGCCGCGGCAGTGCCGGCTGCCTGGCCCATGACCAGGCAGCCCCCTGATACCCGCGCTGCCGATTGCCCCATATGGGTCATGGACCCACAGCGACCGGCGACCAACAAGTTGTCCACCTTCAGGGGCAGCAACATTCGGTAGGGCAGGTGGTTGAACCCTCTCGCCTTGGGAATATCCTGCCACTTGAAGGCGACGTTGCCGGCAATGTGTTCCTCGATGGGCCAGCCGTTCACCCCGATAGTGTCGTCGAAACTGGCGCATTGCAGCACGTCATCCTCTGTCAACTGGTATTCACCAACGATGCGCCGCGTCTCGCGGATGCCGACTTGCGGCGCAATTTCCAGAATGTACGCATTTTCAAAACCAGGCGCCGACTCGCGCAGGAAGCGGAAGAAATCCACGATCTGCCGCCGGCCCTCCACTTCGCCGCGGCTCAGTTGCTGCGCGTCGGTGCCATCTACCGGCGTGCCGTCCGGATTGCTCAGTTGCGTGACATTGGCGCGCCACTCTACCGGATTTTTCTGCGGTCGGATGATAGGCGTCTTGCGCGGAAAGCGCCGCCCGCCCCGTTCGGCCTCTTCCATCAGCCGCCCAAAGTGGTTCCATGCATCGCCGGCCCGTATCGGGTCCACGCCGTTGACGCGGAACATGGTGGAAGGGTACATCATGTCGTCCCCGGTGGTCCCCTTTTCGAATGGCGCGCCGGCATGGGACGACAGATCGCCGTCACCCGAGCAATCGATGAAGATGCGTCCGACCACGGCGCGACGTCCGGATTTGGTTTCAATCAGCACGGCGCCGATTGCATCCGGCGAGGTCATCAGCACACCCACCGCCTGCGCGTGAAACAGCAGCTTCGCGCCGCTCACCAGCACGAGCTCGTCGGCCGCCACCTTCAGCGTGGCATTGTCGTAGGCCTGCGCCGCGATCTTGCCGCCAAACAGGATATGGGGTTCGCTCAGTCCGCCCAGCTTTCTCATGCGCTCCAGCAGTTCATCGGCCACGCCATGCACCACTTGCCGTATCGCGCCGTGCACGTTGGCGTGGAGTCCGCAAAAATTGGTCACGCCCGCCGCGGTGCCCATGCCGCCCAGAAAGCCGTAGCTCTCGATCAGCAGCGTGCTCTGCCCTAAATGCGCGGCAGTCGCGGCAGCAGCAATGCCGGCCGGCCCGCCGCCCACAACCACCACATCGAACTCCCCGAGTACCGGCGTTTCACGGCTGGGTTCGGTGAGGGTCCCGGTGCTGATGTTCATCCGTTCGTCTCCTGCCACTATGGGCTTTCTCTGCTGATTGGATGACATTCTGCTATAAGGGGAAAAATCATGGGTCAATAGTTCAGATTCGAAGCGCAATGTCTTCTCCCGGCCGCCGGTGGCCTTTCACGTACCCAGGGGAGCCGCTATCATAACGTTCGTCAACGTTGCGGAATGCCCTCATGTCTGATTTTATCGCCGCAGTCAATGCCCAGCGCACCTACCTGTTGCGCGTGGCCCAGCTGCAGTTGCGCGAGCGCGATCAGGCCGAAGACGTGGTGCAGGAGACGCTGCTGGCGGCCTTGGAGGCGCAAGACAAGTTCGCAGGTAAGTCTTCAGTCAAGACCTGGCTTACCGGAATTCTCAAGCACAAGATCATTGACGCGCTACGCAAGAAATCCAGGAAACCTGCGATCTCGACCTTGAATGAAGAGGCCGATATCGGTGATCTGGACGTGTTTTTCAATGAAAACGATCGCGACCATTGGGCAACAAAGCCGGCCGAGTGG
>PLYG01000328.1 GCA_003153335.1 Betaproteobacteria bacterium
TAGCTCAGTTGGTAGAGCAGGCGACTGAAAATCGCCGTGTCGGCGGTTCAATTCCGTCCCTGGGCACCATTACGAACAATTCCTGAGAGTGGCAAGTACTCGTCCCCAAAAAATGACAAACGCCGTGAATCGCTTCGCGGCGCTTGCGTTGGCCTGCCCATCCGGGCCGCCTACGCGGTTAGCTGACGGATTCGCCTGTTGGGGTTCCGGCTACTGCATACCGCGCCGGAGGGTCAGGGTCCCCATCACGGCCAGCGCCGCCGCGAGCAGGAGTAGCTCCTTGCCGCCGAGGGTCGGGACGCCGAACAGGGTGATGGAGACTGGGGACGGCGCGGTTCCGCTGCTCGCGGCGAAGTTGCCATTCGCGGCGTAGTCGGCGGCGACGGTGTGCGTGCCCGGCGTGAGCGTCGTCGTCTGCAGACTGGCGGTGCCGCCGACGAGCGCCATCGGGCTGCCGAACGGGCTTCCATCAACCAGGAACTGCACAAACCCTCCGGGTGTACCGACGCCCGAGGTCACCGTCGCCGTCAGCGTGACCGGCGTTCCTAAGATGGCCACGGTTGGCGAGACGGAGACGGTGGTGGTCGTAGGGGCGGGATTCACGAGCAGCGTCCCGCTCGCGCTGCTGGCGTTCAAGCCACCTTGGGCGGCGTAGTTGGCCTGAAGCGTGTGGCTCCCCACCGCCGGTGCGGTGAGTGTGAATGTGGCCGACGACGACATGCCGTTGACAGCGACGAGAGGCTGCGTCAGTGCCGGGGCGCCGTCGACCGCGAGGGTGACGTTGCCCGGTGGCGTCGTTCCCGGTGTGCTGACGGTTACCGTGACGACGCCATTGGCGTTGTACGTCACCGTCGGCGCACTGATCGTGGTGGTGGTCACCGGATTGAGATTGACGTTGGTCGTGGCGGTGCCGCTGTTGTTCGCCGGGTTGGGATCGGAGGCAAACGACGCCGTCGCCACGTCGGTGAGGATCGTTCCTCCGGCCAGCGCCGGATTGGTGGCCACCGTGAGCGTGAACGTTGCGATGGTCAGTGCGAGCGCGGGACCCGAGCACGATATGCTGCCGGCGGCGCCGGCCGCGGGCGTAGTGCACGACCAACCACCCGGCGCGGCGAGCGAAACGAACGTCGTGCCCACCGGCAGGGAATCGGTGAGCGTGACCGCGCTCGCATCGCTCGGTCCGGTGTTGTTGACGCCGATGGTGTAGACGAGATTCGAGCCGGCGACGACCGGATCGGGGGCGTCGTTGTTCGTGACGAGGACGTCAGCGGATATCACCACCTGGATCGTCGCCGTTGCCTGCAGCGTCGTCTCCCGCCCGCCCGATGACGAGAAGAAGGTCGCCTCATTCATGACCGAGCCGGGCGAGGTGTTGGCCGGAATGTGAACGACCAGCGTGAACACCGCGGCGGTGGTCTGTGGCATCGGTACGATGCTGCAGGCGACCGTGCCGGCGGCGCCGACCGCGGGCGTGGTGCACGACCAGCCACCCGGGGCGGCGAGCGAGACGAAGGTGGTGTTCGGAGGCAGCGGGTCGGTCACCGTGGCCAGGTCCAACTCGACGGGACCGTTGTTCGAGGCCGTGATCGTGTAGGAGAGATCGGCCCCGGCGTCGACCGGGTCCGGCGATCCGGTCTTGGTCACTGTCAGCGTCGCCGTCGACGCGGTCACTGTCGTGGAAGACGTGTCGCTATTGTCGGCGGGATCGGGATCGGGTGTCGTTGAAGATACGGTCGCCGTGTTGGTCAGGATCGTGCCGTCAGGCAGAGCGTTGCTGACGTTCGTATCGATGTTGAACAGCGCCGTTTGGATAGGGAACGTCGGGATGGAGCATGAGATCGTGCCGTTGGTGCCCACGAGCGGGGTCGTGCAACTCCATCCGGCCGGGATAGAGATGGCCTGGAATGTAATCCCGGCGGGCAGCGGATCGGTAACGCTGGTGTTCGCGGCGTCGTCCGGCCCTTCGTTCGAGACCGAGAGCGTATAGGTGAGCGTGGCTCCCGGCGCGACCGGGTTGGTGCTTGCGGTCTTGACGAGCGACACGGAGGCAGTCTGCGCTGAGGCAGACGATGGTTGCAGCACGGCCGCCGCCGCGAAGGCAAGAAGGAACAAACAACGAATCGTCTTGTACATAGCCACCTGACCGGTTCACATCAAAGGATAGGAAATTCTACTGCACGACCCCAAGTGTCCTCGGGTGCGGCACCCCAGTCAACTGCACATTTTCATCTTTGAAGCGCTGGCAGAGTCGGTATTGCACCGCGCCCACTCGCCTAACGGCAAGCAATGGTCGAGTCCAGGCCAAAATTATGCCGGAACTAAAATCGCGGCCATACGCCGCGCAGTGAGCACGGGCAAAGCCGTTGGCGAGGATGCCGTATTCGAGATAGCGGCGAAAGGCCGGTTCGATATGGTCGAAGGCCGGTATCCCCTGGGACATAGGCCGGCGGTGACGCGTCGCCGTGCCCGGCTGCGAGTGCCAGCCAGGTCTCGAAGTGGGTCTGGACGGTGCGCTACCACAACGTCTGTTCGGGACGGCGGCGCTGATTCACGTTGGTCGTTTCAACGCCCGATCCATCGGGCTTGACGCGCACCTTGACGTTGAAATCGACGACCCGTTTCACGGGCACAATAATTTTCATCAATCGGCTTTCGGAATAAATTCAAACGGTCGTTTGAATTTGCGTTATACCCGAAGGCGATGAAGGCCAGCAACGACGGAAAACGTGCAACTGACTGGGATACCGCAGCCGAGGCCATACGGAGTCGCGCGGTTGAATTTCCTATTGTTAACAAGTCCCGCTACTTTTTATCAACAGTGCCGAGCCACCTTGCGGCTTGGCCCCGGGCAGACAGGTTCCTACCGCTCCTTCTCCAGCTTCGCTATACGCATCGAAAGGCCCTCGATCGTCTTCTGCTGCTCCTGGATGACTCGGGTGAGCACGGCGGCGACGTCCATCGGACTCATGGCCTTGCGGTCCGCAGTCGTGAGCATCGCCGGGGAATCCTCGGCGATGAAGCCCACGTGGTGCTCGCCTGGCGCTACCTTATAGACATAGGTAACGGGCGAGAGCTGCAGGAGCGCAGCTTGGGCATCGGCGGCGGTAAGGTCCTGGATGCTATCCTTGTACGAACGACTCGATGCATTCGTAAACACGCCCCCGGCGGTGACCAGGGCTCCGCTCGCGAACTGGAGCGGGTGGCTGGGCGTAGAGGTGCCGATTCCAACATTGCCGGTATTCGTCACGATCATTCGCTCGACGTTGGCCGTCATGAACCGGAGCGAGGGGTTGGGCGCGATTGCGGAGGCATCGGGCCTGACATTAAAGAAACCGGCACCGCGGCCGAACGTCATGCCCGCGTAACCGAAATTAAATGCCGGTCCGACCGTGACATCCGGCCCCATTCCCGCGAAGAGATCGCCCGTTGCAGGCCCGCCGATTTGCAGAAAGCCGCCGGGCGAGGGTGTACCGATACCCACCCAACCAGCATCCGTTACGACGAAGTTCGTCGTCGTGCCCGATGCATCTTGCACGATCAATTTGTTGGCGCCTTGTGCGGACGCAGAAATAAATAAGGTCGCGAGACAGATGACCAGGCCAGCCGAACAGGTGGTTTCCGTGAGGTTTTTCATATGCCTATCCTTTACTCGAGTTGCATTTCGTGAAATCTATGTTAGGGACGACTTTCCGAGGCCAGATTACAACTCTCCAGCGTCATGTGCCGAACATAAAAGGTGACGCCGGGCCAACGGCGAATTCGCGACAATTGCTCGGTCGTGACGACATGGAGTTTGTCTTGGTGCCATTGACTCAATATTTGTCATTTGATGACGATATTGTCGATGATCGCGGTTCCGTTGCGAATGGTTAGGCTGCCGGCAACGACGGTTCCACCGGTAATTGTTGTGTAGGTGGCATCGTAGCCGCCCCTTAGCGTAATGGATACCGGGTTGCCCAAGACCAGATCCTCGACATAGGTTCCGGCTTGTATCTGGATAGTCTGCCCGTTTGCTGCCGCCGCATAGGCGGCCTGTATGCTCGGATAGCCGACGAGCGTTTCGGCAATGCGCACCGTCGATGGCGCACGCGTCACCGTGATGCTGTATAACCGCACACTGCTATCCTGGGCCGTAACGAGAACGGGGATGAAATTCGACCCTTCGCTCAGGCTGAGCGGACTGGAGGCGCTGCCGCTGGCAACCGCAAACCCGTTGACTTTCACCGTGGCGGTAAGGTCGGCGAGCGTGGGCGTTACTGTCACCGAGGCCGTCGCGTTGGTCACGGAGTCTGTGTAAGCCAGCGTGCCGCTCGTGAACGCTGGTGACAAGATGCCGACGGAAATCGTCAGATTGCTCAGATTGGCGTTGGCACTGGTCACGGTGATGGGGTTATAGCCGATCACGTTCATCACCCGAGTGTCCACCGTAGTCAGGGCATTCAGGACACCTAAACTGGCGAAGGCATTGAAGGCATCATGGGCGCCGCTCGCCCAATCCTGAGGGTCACCCGACGGATCTGAATTGTAGAACTTCAGGTTCGTGACCCCGCCATTAATCGAGAAATAAACCCCGGTGTCGGTCTGGTTCATGCTCCGCGTTGCCGCCGAGGTGTAGCGAAAGAGGTCAAACGGCATATAGGTGGGGGTTTCGGCGAAGCCGGCAAGGGTGGTGTCGCCAAGCAAAGGGATGCGCCCCATGATTTCGGTGATTTCGTGGAAGGCGATGCCGATGAAATCGAACTTGCTCGCCACCGCGCGATTGGCCGGATCGTAAGTATAGGTCCACCCGGCACCAAAGGTGAACGTTCCATCGTTCTTCGAATCGCTCGCAATAAGGCCCAACGCCTTGGCTTGGGCTCTTGAGACGAAATACCTCGCCGTGGTGCCGCCGATCGGATCGGTGGCCCCGAGGCTTGCGACAGCCGCTGCGTCGTCCGCATCGCCTGGGGTTGCGTCAGCCATGAGAGCGCTGCGAATGGCAGCGTAAGTGTAGGCACCGTTAAGCCAACTGTCGCTCTGCCCCAGGGTGACGGTCCCGGCACTGGCCGCCAGGGTGATGTTGATCTGGATGGGATCGCTATAGCGCGCCGCAATCTGCGCCGCCGCATAGTCAAAGGCGGCACTCGCTGCAGTGACATCGGCTGCCGATAAATAGGTTGCCAGCGAGGCGTCATTGGTTCGTACGATCGTGAGGGCACGAGCAGGCAAAGCGCCGGCGCCGAGCAGACTGAGGCCGAGCAGAACGCCAATAATCTTCTTCATCGGAATGAGCTCTTGGCTGAGTTGATGGTTGAATCCAGGCGGTTCAATCTTTCCGCCGAGGACAGGTCAGACCCTGAGGTTCAATTTGACCTAGGGCTTTGTTTTTGGAACGTCGTTCTGGGGCCGTGGATCCGCATAGATTTTGCTCGTGACGGACAGCCTTGCGGGCGAAATGAAGTTGATGTCCGCACGGCCGGCGAGGGCCTCCACCTGCGCCAGTGGAATCATCGCGCGAATGATGCGCGCCGAATCGGGACTGGGGGCCAACTGTCCTCCGATGAGTGCGATATGTTTCCGTAACTCTTCTGAAACGGTGGCATCCAGGTCAACGAGCACGCGCGACCCATCTTTGATAGGGATATCTGGTTCCGACGCGCTCCGCTTGTCGAACGCAATCTCTCCTCGACTCTGCTTCAAAGCGAGCACAATTTGAGCATCCAGTTTGCTCTGGGCGGACGTAGCGGGCGGTTCCTTTTCCATTGCTGCCTGTGCGATGTTCTGGAAGCCTGATGGCGCCTCCTCCTTCGTACCGGCAGCATGGAGCGAAGTGCCGAACAGTGCGGCCGCCACAACAGCCGTCCAGAAAGTTGCACGCCGCGTTAGCGGCAAACAGCGTACGACGGGCAAGAAGGCCCGCATCTTGCGCACCGCGCTCGAACCGGTCGTGTCGGGTTGAAGACCTGGTATGTTCATACTGTCCCCCTTGGTCCAAATCGGTGAAATCAATCTGCCGGGTATTTTCACGGTCATTGCCTCATGGATTCTTTGCATCGTTTCTCTTCTTTGTGATCGGTGCGCGGACGCAAACGAGAATCGGCGCCGGGAAACGCATGATACTGCCTCCGGGTAAAAATTGACGCGCCACGGCAGACGGCGCGCTGCCTTGATGTTCGTTGTTCGTCTTGTTGGGAGGCTTGCTACTGCCTGGCCCCCTGATTTGTGCACGCAAAGTATACCCAACCTTGATGATTTCGCGTGTAACCGTCTGTGAGGGGTGGTGAAAAATGCCTTGGAGTGGCGAGCGATCATTCATACCATAGACATCGTGCGGTGCGAGGATACTATAGCTGTACCGCAGAACGCCACGCTCGGCACAGCCACGCCGCCAATGCGTTTGCCGCCCGAGTGAACCTGCTGTATAATTTTCATTCAATTCTGCAAGCGGGATGCTCGAAGCTACACAGTGCATCCCGCTTTGCACGTCAGAACTTCCCTGTCCTCAGGAGTACACGTGTCGTCGTTGAATGGGCCCTCGCGTCCTGCCCTGCTTGCGCTTGCCGACGGCACCGTATTTCGTGGCCTGGCGATAGGCGCCGACGGCATGAGTGTAGGGGAAGTTGTTTTCAATACAGCAATTACCGGCTACCAGGAAATCCTGACCGATCCATCGTACGCCGGCCAGATGGTCACGCTCACGTATCCGCATATCGGCAACACCGGCGTGAACAGTGAAGACGTCGAATCGCGCCGCATTTTTGCGGCGGGATTGATCATCCGCGATCTTCCGCGCCTGATCAGCAACTGGCGCAGCGAAGAGAATCTCGGCAGTTACCTCGCGCGCAATGACGTGGTTGCGATCGCCGACATCGACACCCGCAAGCTCACGCGAATACTGCGGGAAGAGGGTGCGCAGAATGGTTGCCTCATGGCGGGCGCGACCATGACACCGGACGATGAAGCGCGGGCGCTTGCCGCGGCACGGGCGGCGCCGTCGATGTCGGGACTGGACCTGGCCAAGGTTGTGTCATGCACGGAGCCCTACGCGTGGAGTGGGGGGATCTGGGCGCTCGACGGTGGCTATCAGCAGGCAGGACCGGCCCGCTTCCATGTCGCCGCCTACGATTTCGGCATCAAGCACAATATCCTGCGCATGCTGGCTACCCGCGGCTGCCGCCTGAGCGTCGTGCCGGCGCAGACCCCGGCCGCGGCGGTGCTGGCGATGGGGGTCGATGGCGTGTTCTTGTCGAATGGCCCGGGCGACCCCGAGCCGTGCGACTACGCGGTCCGTGCGATTCGCGACCTCGTGGCCGCGGGCACGCCGACGTTCGGCATTTGCCTCGGGCATCAGTTGCTCGGTCTGGCGACCGGCGCGCGGACGGTCAAGATGAAATTTGGACACCACGGCGCCAACCATCCGGTCAAGGATCTGGACACGGGGCAGGTGCTGATTACCAGCCAGAATCACGGCTTCGCAGTCGATGAGTCGACCCTGGGCGCAAATGTCCGCATTACGCACCAGTCGCTGTTCGACGGCAGCCTGCAAGGCATTGCACTGACCGACCGTCCCGCGTTCAGCTTTCAGGGGCATCCCGAGGCCAGCCCGGGGCCGCACGACATCGGCTACCTGTTCGACCGGTTCATCGCCATGATGGAGCGTCGCTGACATGCCGCGCCGCACCGACCTCAAAAGCATCCTGATCATCGGTGCCGGCCCGATCATCATCGGCCAGGCGTGCGAATTCGATTATTCCG
>PLYG01000190.1 GCA_003153335.1 Betaproteobacteria bacterium
AGCGCGGCATGCATCGCGCGCACGATTTTTTGACGGCGCCGGCCTTGGGCGTGGAGCCGGTCAGCGGCGAAGCGCACCTGCGGCATCACATCAGCCCGAATGGCTATTATCGCGGCAAGAAGGTTGTCAAGACCAAGGGCGAGTAGTCCCACCGGTTCCTGAGCAGGCCGCCTGCCGCGCGGCAACCGGTCGCCACGACCGTGGTTCCCGTGTGCCAGACTGCCAGGCCTGCCTCGATGTGAAGGTAAGCGGGGGACNNACATGCCAGCCCAATCCGGAGTTGACCAATCGAATCCGCCCGGCGCGGGCGGGTCGATCACAATCGCGATTGACGCCATGGGCGGGGATTTCGGCCCGGCCGTTATCGTGCCTGCCGCGCTCGATTTTCTCGCCATGCGTCCCACGGCGCGCGTGATCCTGGTCGGGCTGGAGGATGCGATTCGCGCCCAGCTCACGGAGTCCGGCGCTTCGGCCGAACGACTTGCCGACCGGCTTGCCGTCCGCCATGCGACCCAGGTAGTGGAAATGCACGAGCGTCCGGCGCAAGCCTTGCGTACAAAAAAAGATTCGTCGCTGCGGGTTGCCGTCAATCTGGTCAAGGACGGCGTCGCTCAAGCCTGCGTAAGTGCAGGCAATACCGGCGCCTTGATGGCGACCGGGCATTTTGTCTTGAAGACGCTGACCGGCATCGATCGCCCGGCGATCGCGGCGCAGCTCCCCACGGTGCGCGGACACACGACCATGCTGGACCTGGGCGCCAACGTCGACTGTACCGCCGAACATCTTTACCAGTTCGCGGTCATGGGCAGCGCGCTGGTCGAAGCCACCGAACATAAGTCGCGGCCCACGGTCGGTCTGCTCAATGTGGGCGAGGAAGAGATCAAGGGCAGCGATGTCGTAAAGGAAGCCGGGGAACTGCTTAAGGCGGGCAATCTGAATTTTTTCGGCAATGTCGAAGGCGATGATATTTACCGGGGCACGGTGGACGTCGTAGTCTGTGACGGCTTTGTGGGGAACGTCGCGCTGAAAACGTCGGAAGGCTTCGCCAGGATGATCGGCCAGTTTCTCGCGGAAGAGTTCAACAGGAATCTGGTTTCAAAGGCCGGGGCACTGTTCGCGCTGCCGGCGATCAACCGCTTCAAGGATAGGGTCGACCATCGCCGCTACAACGGCGCCAGCCTGATCGGCCTGCGCGGCATTGTGATGAAAAGTCACGGTGCCGCCGACCGGCTGGCCTTAACCTGCGCCCTGGGCCGGGCTTACGACGAGGCGGCCGCGGGCGTGCTGGGCCGGATCACCGAACTCGTCGCCGCCCGCGCCCTTCCCGCGGGCGATGGGCCGAGAGAGCCTCTTCATGCCTAACCGCATCATTGGTACCGGTTCGTATCTTCCGGCGACGGTCTGGACCAACCAGGATCTGGCGAAGCGCATCGCGACTTCGGACGAATGGATCGTCGCGCGCACCGGTATCCGGCAGCGCCATATCGCGGACGACCAACAGTCGACGAGCGATCTCGCATTGCCCGCAGCGCTGCAAGCGATCGAAGCGGCCGGACTGCAGCCGCGCGATATCGATTTGATCATCGTGGCGACGACGACGCCCGACATGGTGTTTCCCAGCACCGCGTGCCTGCTGCAGGCCAAGCTCGGCATCGCCGGCGGGCCGGCGTTCGATGTGCAGGCGGTGTGCAGCGGCTTTGTCTACGGACTGTCGCTGGCCGATCACTTGCTGACCGGCGGCCCGTATAGCAATGCGCTAGTCGTGGGCGCTGAAATCTATTCGCGCATCCTGGACTGGAATGACCGGAGCACGTGCGTGCTCTTCGGCGATGGGGCCGGCGCGGTCGTGTTGTCGAAGGGGCAGCAGGCAGGAATCATCGCGAGCAGATTGCATGCCGACGGCTCGCATGCCGATATCCTGAAAGTGCCGGGCCATGTCGATCGCGGCGCCGTCCGTGGCGATCCGCTGCTGAAAATGGATGGACAGGGCGTGTTCAAATTCGCCGTGCGCGTCTTGGCCGAGGTAGCCAATGAAGTCCTGGCCGACGCCGGGATGGATCGCTCCGAGGTGGACTGGCTGATTCCGCACCAGGCCAATGTGCGCATCATCGATGCGACGGCCAGAAAGTTGGGGCTGCCGCCGGAGAGGGTGATCACGACCGTCGATCTTCACGCCAACACGTCCGCAGCGTCGATTCCGCTGGCGCTGGACGTCGCGGTGCGCGATGGCAGGATTCAACCCGGACAGAATCTGCTGCTCGCCGGAGTGGGCGGCGGATTCACCTGGGGCGCTGTGCTGGTGCGTTGGTAGGGTGCACTCGAAACCAATCAGGATATATGAAACTCGCAATTGTTTTTCCCGGACAGGGCTCGCAAAGCGTCGGGATGATGGCGCCGTTCGCTGCCGATGCCACGGTTACCGCGACCTTTGTCGAAGCCTCAAAGGCGCTGGGCCAGGACTTGTGGCAACTGGTCGCCGCGGGGCCAGCCGAGGAACTCGCGCGCACCGTGAATACGCAGCCCGTCATGCTGACAGCGGGCATTGCGGTGTACTGGGCCTGGATCACGGCCGGCGGCCCGCCGCCGGCCGTGCTGGCCGGACACAGCCTGGGCGAATACGCGGCGCTGGTCGCCGCGGGATCCATCACGCTCGCCGATGCCGTGCCACTGGTGCGCTTTCGCGCGCAGGCCATGCAGGACGCGGTGCCCGAAGGCACCGGCGCAATGGCCGCGATCCTGGGCCTCTCCGACGACGATGTGCGCGCGGCCTGCGCGGAAGCCGCCTCGGCAACGGCGCAGGTCGTGGAGGCGGTCAACTTCAATGCGCCGAGCCAGGTGGTGATTGCCGGCAACAAGGGCGCGGTGGGAAAGGCCGTCGAGCTCTGCAAAGCCAGGGGCGCCAAGCGCGGCCTGTTGCTGCCGGTCAGCGCGCCGTTTCATTCGTCATTGCTCAAGCCCGCCGCGGAGCGGCTCGCGGAACGCCTGAAGGCCGTCGCCATTTCCGTGCCCTTGATTCCCGTTGTCCATAACGTCGACCTGTCGACGTCTGCAACGCCCGATGCGGTGCGCCGCGCGCTGGCGCGGCAGGCGGCGAGCCCGGTGCTCTGGGTCGACACGATTCGGCAGTTCGCCGCCAGCGGCGTGACGCACATCGCCGAGTGCGGCCCGGGCAAGATCCTGGCGGGCCTGGTCAAACGCATCGCGCCCGAGATCGAGTCCGTGGCGCTCACCGATCCGGCGGCGATCGCCTCGCTGCTGGCCACGCTGAAAGGCTGAAATCATGCAGGGAAAGCTCGCCGTCGTCACCGGCGCGACACGCGGCATCGGGCGCGCGATCGCGCTGGCGCTGGCAAGACAGGGAGCGACGGTGGTCGGGACTGCCACGACCGAGGCCGGGGCAGCAACGATTACTGCGTATCTCGAAGAGGCCGGCGTCAAGGGCAGAGGAGTCGTGCTCAACGTGACCGATCCCGCCGCGGCCGAGACCGCGCTGGACACGATCCGGAAATCGTTCGGCGACATCGCGATCCTGGTCAACAACGCGGGCATAACCCGCG
>PLYG01000443.1 GCA_003153335.1 Betaproteobacteria bacterium
AGGACAAGCTGAGAAAGCTGCTCGGGCATCAGTTGCAGGGCATCTGCTTTTCCGCGGAAAAGTCCGACCAGGCTACGCTCCTTGAAAACGGTATTGCCGATGTCAATGCGCTGGTCGGAATGGGCGTGCCCTCGGTGTACAGCGCGGCCTTGTCCGAGTTCGTGTTCGCCGCCGGCGTCAAGCTGCTGGAGCGCGAACATCCCAACCTGATGTATTTGTCGACCACCGACTATGTCCAGCACAAGGCGGCGCCCGGGGCACCCGAGGCCAACGCGTTTTACGCGATGATGGACGGTTATCTCGCCAGGATGGACGCGCTGGGCGCGATCGTCGCGCTGACCGCCGATCATGGGATGAACGCCAAGACCAAGCCCGACGGCTCGCCCAACGTGATTTATTTGCAGGATTGGTTCGATCAGGCGCTGGGGAAAGATGTCGTGCGCGTCATCCTGCCGATTACCGATCCGTACGTCGTCCACCACGGAGCGCTCGGTTCATTTGCGCTCGCCTATCTGCCGCCGGCCGCTGACCTGCCTAAAGTTGCCGCGCGCCTGCGCGAGGTTCCGGGCATCGAGCTGGTAGTGGATCGGGAAGAGGGGTGCAGGATGTTCGAACTGCCGCCCGACCGCACGGGCGATCTGATTATCGTGTCGGGAAAACATGTCGTGCTGGGCACCAGCGCGAGCAGGCATGATCTGTCCGGGCTGGACACGCCATTGCGTTCGCACGGCGGGATTTCCGAGCAGACTGTTCCTCTCTTGTTCAACCGCAGGACCGCGGGCATACCCGGAAAACCCCGGCTGCGCAATTTCGACATATTCGATGTTGCGTTGAACCATCTGGAGTGAGAGATTCCAGTGAAGGCTGAACTCCGGCACGAAGCGATGCGCATGGGTGGCGAAAAAATCACCGGTGAGCGGGTCATCGAAGTGTTCAAGCCCTCCGAAAAGGTGCCGTTTTCCGCATTGCTTCTCGCCGACATCCTGTACGAGGCCGGACTGCCGCCGGAAATGTTCCAGGTGGTCACCGGCGATCCGGGGATGCCGCTGGTCAAGCAGGAAACGTTCGGGCCGATCTCGCCGATCATTCGCTTTCGCGATCTGGGCGATGCGATCCGTATTTCCAACTCGACGGCCTATGGTTTATCCTCGTCGGTGTGCACCGACCGAATGGATTACATCGCCCGTTTTGTGAGCGAGCTGCAGTTCGGCACGGTCAATGTGCGTGAAGTGCCGGGTTACCGGCTGGAACTGACCCCATTCGGCGGCATCAGAGATTCGGGGCTGTGCTACAAGGAAGGCGTGCAGGAAGCCATCAAGAGTTTCACCAATGTCAAAACCTACGCGTTGCCGTGGGCTTGAAATTTCGGAACCACTAAACGCATGCAAGCCCTGCTCGCTCTCTTATCCGCCGTAGCGTTGCTGGTGTGGGGAACCCACATGGTGCGCACCGGGTTCCTGCGGGTGTACGGGACAAACTTGCGCAGAATATTGCGCGCCAGCACCGGGAGCCGCCTGACGGCAATGGCGGCAGGGATCGGCGTGACGGGCCTGATCCAGAGCAGCAGCGCGACGGCGCTGCTGACGAGTTCGTTTGCGGGACAGGGCCTGATTGACGCCGCGGCGGCCCTCGCAGTCATGCTGGGCGCGGACGTGGGTACCAGCCTGATGGTGCAGGTCTTTGCACTGAATCTGAGCTGGTTGTCGCCTTTGTTTCTGATGGTAGGCGTCATTCTGCATCTTGGGCGCAAGGCGACCAAGATCGGACAGATCGGCCGCATCCTGATCGGGCTGGGCCTGATGATCCTGGCCTTGCAAATGATAGGCGCGGCGACCAAACCGCTCACGCAGGCACAGGGCGTGCAAGTGCTGTTCTCGTCGATTTCGGGGGATGTGTTCCTCGACATGCTGCTGGGTGCGCTGCTGGCGATCGGTTCCTATTCGAGTCTCGCAGTCGTACTGCTGACCGCCAGCCTGGCGGCTTCGCATGTCATCCCAGGTCCGGTCGCCATCGCCGTCGTCCTCGGCGCCAACCTGGGCAGCGGACTGTCGGTCGTGCTGTCGACCTTGCGTGCCAATACCGAGGCGCGGCGGGTGCCGATGGGCAACCTGATTTTCAAACTGGCGGGATGCGTGCTGGTACTGCCGCTGCTGGGCCTGATCGGTGGGTGGTTCGCCAACGTGGGCCTCGAACCGGAACGCCAGGTCATTTACTTTCATCTGGGGTTCAATCTCGCCCTGGCGATCCTGTTTCTCGGCGCGGTAGGGCCCGTCGCACGGCTCACCGAGCGCATTCTTCCCAGCGACGAATTGCAGGATTCTCCGGGCAAGCCCAAGTATCTCGATCCCACCGCCTTGCAGACGCCGGCGCTGGCCATGGGCTGCGCGGCGCGCGAGGCGCTGCGGCTGGGCGACATCGTTCAGGTCATGCTCAACGGGATGATGACCGTGCTGCGCACCAATGACCTGAAGCTCTCGGAAGAACTGCGCAAGATGGACGACATGGTCGACGATCTCTATACGGCGATCAAGCTTTATCTGACCCAGATCAGCCGCGAGGCGCTGGAGGAAAAGGAAGGCAAACGCTGGGCCGACATCATCCAGTTCACGATCAACATGGAGCACGCCGGCGACATCATCGAGCGCATCCTGATCAACCTGGCCGACAAGAAGATCCGGCATGACCTGCATTTTTCCGTTGCGGGGATGGCCGAAATCGAGGATCTGCACGCGCGGCTGCTGGCCCACCTGCAACTGGGGTTGAGCGTATTTCTCAACGGTGATCTCAAATGCGCGCAGCAATTGCTGGCCGGCAAGGATCAGTTCCGGTCGCTGGAATTGCGTTACGCGGACAACCATCTGGCGCGGCTGTCCGACAATACCCCGCATAGCATCGAAACTTCGTCGCTGCACCTGGACCTGATGAGCGACATGAAACGCATCAATTCGCTGTTCTGCTCGATAGCGTATCCGATCCTGGATGAGGCCGGGGTTCTGGCGCCGTCGCGCCTGCGCGAACAGATCGAGCAGGTCGTCAGCGAGACGTCAGCACCGACGGAACTCTCCGCCAAATGAAGCGCCATACGTTGGCCGGGCACGCCGGGCCGGCCTCCGCGGACGCGGGCATGGCGGCGGAAGGCGACATCAATCTGTCCCCGTTGCGCCGCGAATGGGACGCGGCGCACATCGGGCCGGCGACCAGGTCGCTGCTCGACGAAGATGCGCGCTATTTTCTGCACCAATCGCTGTCGACACCGTGCTTCGATGCGCTGGTCGGCGCCGAGGGTATTTATCTAGTCGACACCGAAGGCCGGCGCTTCATGGACTTCCATGGCAACAGCGTCCATCAGGTCGGTTACCGGCACCCGAAGGTCATCGCGGCGGTCAAGCACCAGCTTGACACCTTGCCGTTTTCGCCTCGGCGCTTCACCAACGCCACCGCGGTGGAACTGGCGCGGCGGCTGGTAGCACTCGCGCCTCCTCCGCTGGGCAAAGTGCTGTTTGCGCCAGGAGGCACTTCCGCCATCGGGATGGCGATCAAGCTGGCGCGGATCGCCACGGGCCGGCACAAGACGATTTCGATGTGGGACNNCCATCTCCATCGGCGGCGAGGCGATGTTCCGGAAGAACATCGGGCCGCTGCTGGCGGGAACGGAGCACGTTCCGCCTTGCGCTCCCGGCCACTGCCCCTATCGCTGCGGCGAACGCTGTTCGCTGGCCTGCGCCGACTATGTCGAGTACGTGCTCGATAAGGAACAGGATGTCGCCGCCGTCATCGTCGAGACTATACGCTCGACCGATGTGCAAATTCCGCCGCCCGAGTACTACCGGACGCTGCGGCGCGCCTGCGACCGCCACGGCGCATTGCTCATCCTGGATGAAATTCCGATCGGTCTCGGGCGTTCGGGAAAGTTCTTCGCGTTCGAGCATTACGGGATTGTCCCCGACATGGTGGTTCTCGGCAAAGGCCTGGGCGGGGCGGTGTTCCCGATTGCCGCGTTGATTGCGAAGAGCGATCTGGATGTGGCCGGCGATATTGCGCTCGGCCACTATACCCACGAAAAAAGTTCGGTCGGTTGCGCCGCGGCACTGGCCACGCTCG
>PLYG01000474.1 GCA_003153335.1 Betaproteobacteria bacterium
GGTAGAGCAGGAGACTCTTAATCTCTTTGTCGTAGGTTCGATCCCTACACGGCCCACCATTTAGATCAAGACTTGTGATTCCGTTTGGCTGAGGCTTTGTCGGTGTCGAAGAATATGTCGCCCGGCAGTCGCTGGCGCTTGCTCGCTTGGTCGACTACAACGCTAGACATATCAAAACGGGTAGTTGATGCCGGTGAATGCAGCCACGCCCTCACTTCCGTATCCGATATCGACGTACCCAACCACAAATGGCCGGGCGATCCCGCGAAACCCCAGACCGATGACTCTGTGCAGTTGTGCGATGGGCCACGTACTCGATTGCGCGAATACGCGACCGAGATCGACGAATGGCGCCATTTCCACATCGACATGGGTCGCGACGGCATTGAACGACGCTACCGTGCGGCGCACCTCGACAGTGGTAGAAAAGGAATCGCGGTCGTAATACCGCCCTTTGCCGAAGCCACGTAGAGGCTGTTCACCCCCAATCTCGCTTTCACTGCCGCCGATGCCGCTAAGCGCCCAGAAGGGCAAGCGGTGCGCGGTGGGCAGATAGCGCAGCGCTATGTGGGCCGCAACTACCGTGCGTGCCGCGACCGGCCAAAAAAAACGGCCGTCAAGTCCGGCTTCGCTGTTCTGCGAGTCGTTAAACACGCCGCTGCCGCTGGCGAGCCCAGCGTATGCAACCCACTTCATCCCCTGCGTGGGTACAGTGAAGTCATTACGGGTGTCGTAAACAATGGACAAACGAGTGAGCAGGTCGTGCTTGGTGCCGACGCCCAGAATGGGGCCGAAGCGGCTCTCGAGCGTAGCAATGCGTGCCAAAGTCCTCGGCAGCACGTCGACGACCTGCTCGCGAGCGGTGAAAAGCAACTGCCAAGTATGGTTCAGGTTCAGACCGACCTGGCCCTGTAGCTGCTCGGTTTCGCTCGTATAGTTGGTTTCAGCGCTCGCCGGTGATTGATTGCCAACGCCGAAGAAGCGTGGCGTGCCACTGCGGCTGTAGATGAGAGTGCTGTTGAACGACCAGCGCTGTTCACGTAATCGCCCGATCTCATAACCGGCGAGGAATTCGCGTTCGACGTGCTGCTGGACGCCCGCGATTGCCGACCACTGCTCGTCCGCAGAAGGGTAGGAGTAAATGCGTGCGTGCGCGCCGTACCCGAAATACGGGTTGTGCAGGAAATCGGGCGCGATGATGCGGTTGATCTCGTGGTGCGCATCCGTTTCCAACCGCACCGCTAGGAAGCCGAGCGTCGTGCCGCTGTCCGGATCGACCGCGATTTCGGGTATCGGAAGGAACGGCGCGGTCGCAGGATTAAACCAGCGCGACGAACCTATTTGTGGCGTGGCAACTTGGATCGCGCTCGACTCCGGCGCGGGCAATTGCGTCTGTGGCACTTGCGGCGCAGCGTCCGCGGATGACTCCGATCGGCATGGCGTTGCGAGCAGCACGACGACGCTGCTCCAGAACAGATTCACCGCAATCACAGCGCGCCGGGGGCACGTTGCTCGATGCGCGAAAGTACGGGACATCGTGAAGACTACCTCTTGGGATCGCGCACAAAGTGCGTAACGACCGGCGGCTCAGCCGAGATACTCAATAAACGCAAACGTAACCTCAAGAAGAGTGCAGGTATTGGGCGCAATGATCGAGTCAGCTTCGAGCAGCGATGCCGGTCGCGCAGCCAAGCGATTCTGCGCGAGCATTTTTGAGGCGAAGAGTTTCATCGGTTAAGATGGATTCCGCGTCAGCGTCCGCAGGCGCCGACCCTCCGCCCACTGCCAGGACATCAGCGACGGTACGCCGCATAATACTTCACGCATGCGCTTCGCCATCGAGACGGCCAATGCTAATTCACCGCTGATGCCAAGGGCGTGCCCGAACAGCACGAGGCCGGCTTCTTGCACGCCGAGACCGGCCGGTATCACGAACGCTAGATGGCGCAGTGCCTGAGTCATGCTCTCGAGAATCAGGGCGTCGCTGGCACCCACCGGGTGTCCGAAGAGGCGCAAGGCGAACCAAATTTCAAAGGATCCTGAAACCAACGCCGTGAACTGCAACGTGCCAGCGACGAGCAATGTCCAGCCTCGCCGCAAGCAGGCGCGCAGCTCCTGATCTAATAGCGGCGCTCCTTTAGACATCGCGCTTTGACCTACCAACGGACGTACCAAGCGTTCCAGGCGCTCAAACACGGCACCGTAGCGCAGCAACAGCGCAGGCACCGCCGGCACGGGTAGGCTAAATAGTAGCGCGAGGAGCAAGCTGCGGTATTCCCGGCCGGTAGTGCTGACATTGACGAGTAGCAGCACACCCACAACGGTAAACAGGTAAATCCCGATCAGCGTCAACAGAATTTCAACGATTACGCTGGCACTGACCGGTGCCGTAGCGAGCCCACGCCAACGCAGCAGGCGAATTCCCGCGACACCGCCGCCGACACTGGCCACCGGCAGCAGACGGTCAATCGCTTCGCGGACTGAAGTGACCCAAAGAATGTAGCCGAGCCCGGCTTGCCGCTCTGGATCGTTAGGACGAAGGAGATTGCGCCAGCCGATGGCGAAAAGGAGAAAGTACAGTACGCGATAGGGGATCAACCAAAGCAGATTCCAGCCGGCCAATTCCGCTGTCTGCAGGATGGCAGTGGCATCAGCGCGCAGGACCAGGGTGATCAACAAGGCGAGCCCCAGCAGTCCCCCAATGTATGCTGTGGTTCTCAGACCTTGCTCTTGCTGATAGATCTAGGCAGATGCGAAGTGCGCAACGACTGGAAAGTCAGGTCGGCGTGCGCATGGTGCCGTCGGCGGCGACGTCAAACTCGCCGCCACTCCATGTAATGCGAGTCGTGAAAAAGCTTTGACTCCAGACCCAGATGATCAATAGATCGCGCGCCGGCAACAGCCAAAAATCCGCAAGCACAGGCCGATCACCGCGCAGTCGATGCAGAAAATGCAACGCCAGCCGGGCGATGAGCGTGGCCAGGAAAAGACCCCAAGCGGCCGTCGCGACTGGTCGATCCGCGGCGCTGAGCGCTAGGCCCAAAATTGCCAGAGGCAAGCTGAAAGTAAAAAAAATGAAGCAAAAACTGCGGGGCCGCAGCATGCGTATCGTGCGCATCCAGCGCAGTTCATGACGCACGAGGGAGCCCGCGTTAGGCTCGTGATGTTCCGCCTTGAGCATGTAGGGTGACAACACGATTCGTTGCCCGCAGCCGCGAACCAGTTCGCCCAATTGATAGTCATCGGCGAGATGGTTCGCTGTCGCCCCTAGGCCGCCAATCAATACCAACGTATCGCGCCGCAGACACAAGGTCTGGCCCGAGGCGTACGCCCGATGACCGAAAAGCCACGCCACCAGCACCGACGGCATATACCACTCGTTTATGTACATTGCGCCGAGACGCGACCAGATCCGCTCGGTCGGCGCGTCGCGGTATATGCATGTGACCAGGCCGACGTTGCGATCCATCAGCGGTGCCGTCACGGTGGCGAGATAGTCAGGTTCGACAAAGACGTCGCTGTCCGCCATCGCCAGCACATCATGGCGCGCCCGCGCGAGCATGTTAATTAAGCTACTCACCTTGCGGTTGCTGCCGTGCTGTTCCGGATTGGCCACGACATCGATCGATATAAGCGGGAATTCCGCTACGAGCCGTTCGACCACCGAGAGTGCCGGATCAGCCAGGTCGCGTACGCCAAATATGATCTGAAACTCCGGGTAGTCCTGCTGACAGAACGAGCGCAAGTTGTGGTACAAGCCAGGTTCCGCGCCACACAAGGGCTTCAGTATGGTGACCGGTGGCGGCGGCAACGAATGCTTCTTCACCCTGCGCAAATTCCAGACGAGCACTGCAACCAGCGCCAGGACAGCGTAGCTTGCGGCGATAGCTAAGCTCGCGAGGCCGATGATCCCCAGCAGTGGATGATTTGAGGGCATCGGTGCCGCAGCTGCTTATTGTTTGCTAATGTGACTCGGAGTCGAAACAGATCAAATGATTCGGCGCGCGTCTTGAACGCATCCGGCGCGAATAACCGCTGCCACGTTCCTTTACGCCTCGTGCGCTCGCAGAAAGCGGAAGAACTCGACGCCTTCGCGTAGACGCCGCTTCATCATGTCCCAGCTTGTCAACATTTCCTTGACGATCTCCCAGATCTTGCCAGGCCGGAAATAAAAGCGCTTATAAAACACTTCCATACTGTGGAAGATTTCTTCCTTCGACAGGTGCGGATAGCTGATTGCGGCCAGCTGCACGCCCTTGTCGTTCACCAGGTTGATCCCAGCATTTTCCTGCAGCCAGCCGTTATCGAGCGCCTGCCGGTACAGCGTTGTGCCGGGGTACGGCGCGGCCAGCGACACCTGGATAGTGTGCGGATTGATCTCCTTGGCGAAATTGATCGTCTTCTCGATCGTCTGCATGGTCTCTCCCGGCAGCCCGAGGATGAAGGTGCCATGGATCAGGATGCCGAGCTTGCGGCAGTCGTCGGTGAAGCGCCGTGCGATGTCGGTGCGCAGTCCTTTCTTGATGTTATGCAAGATCTGGTCGTCCCCCGATTCGTAGCCGACCAGCAAGAGGCGTAGGCCATTGTCCTTCATCACTTTCAAGGTGTTGTACGCGACATTGGCCTTTGCGTTGCAACTCCAGGTCATGCCGAGTGCACCCATGCCCCGCGCGATGGTTTCGACACGCGGCAGGTTCGAAGAATCGGTGAAGGTGTCGTCGTCGAACATGATCTCTTTCACTTCCGGCATGTTCTCTTTTATCCACTTCACCTCAGCGATCACGTTCGCGGCCGAGCGCACCCTGTAGCGGTGGCCGCCAACGGTCTGCGGCCACAGGCAAAACGTACACTTCGAGCGGCAGCCGCGGCCCGTGTAGAAGCTGATATAGGGATGCTTCAAATAACCGTTGAAATAATTCTCGATCGTTAAGTCGCGGTGGTAGATGGGGGCGACGAACGGCAACTCGTCCATGTTCTCGAGCGCCGGGCGCGGCAGATTGTGCACGATGCGGCCGTCGGCGCGGCGGTAAGAAAGCCCCTTGATGTCCTCGAGCGCCAGGCCCGCCGCGACTTCCATGCACGTGTAGTCAAATTCCTCGCGGCAGATGAAATCCACCGCATTCGTGGCATTCAGCGCGCCTTCCGGGTCGACCATCACTTTGGCACCGACGAGACCGATCTTGACATGCGGGTTGTCTTGTTTTAGTAACTCGGCAAATTTTGCGTCGGTCGGAAATGACGGAGTGCTGGTATGTATGATCACGAGGTCATAGTCGCGCGCAATGCTGCGGCTCTGTTCGACGGTCAACTTGTCTGCCGGGGCATCGAGCAAGCGTGAATTCGGAACCAGTGCGGCTGGCTGCGCGAGCCAAGTCGGGTACCAGAAAGATTTGACTTCGCGCTTCGTCTGGTAGCGCGAGCCGGCACCACCGTCGAAGCCCTCGAAGGAGGGCGCTTGCAAAAACAGCGTCTTGAGCGTCTGCCCGGACGTGCAACGGAAAGTCATACCCATACCTCGCGCC
>PLYG01000436.1 GCA_003153335.1 Betaproteobacteria bacterium
CCTCGGCCTGCGCCATGGCCGCCGACAGGCCCGCGGGCCACGACGGCCACGCGCTGCGTGCCTGCGCATCGCCGAGCAGCAGCCAGTCTTCGTCGGCACCGTCCCGGCTGAGCGCGCGATAGATCGCATGCATGGATTCTCCCGCCGCAACGGTGATACCGCGCGGATCGGGCAACCACGGCGGCGCGGCACGAATAGCCTCGGCGTCGGGTGAACTCGCAAGCAGCGTCGCGGCAACCGGCCTGCGCGCCGCGTCCGGGGGCGGCGGTGATTGCTTGAGTGCCGCGTCCCGCACCAGCGCCCAATAGCGCTGGCGGATTTCCGACCAGCAGGGCATTTGTCGCAGGGCTTCGTCCAGGCGTTGACGGACCGGCGCCGCCGCATCTTGATCGATCGCGCGCAGCGAGCTCGGCGCGATGGTTGTCGCTGATGTTCGCGTGCTGGAACGCACGCGCGAGATCCTGACTGTGCACGTAGTGCCTCCACGCCCTGCGCAGTGCGGACTCCAGTGCATTTACGAAACGTTTTCCGTCGATGAGCGAGGAAGCCAGGAGCCGCGTTCGCAACGATTCGCGCACGCGGCTGCGTGCCGCTTCGTCGCGCGCGAGTTGAGTCGCGACTTCGACGAAGTGCGATTCGTCGCGCGCGATCCAACCATCGAATCCCGGCTGCGAGACGATGCTCGCGGTGGAGCGCGAATGCGGCAATTCACCGGGCAACGTCACCACCGGGATGCCCTGCCACAGGCAATCAAGCGCGGCGGTGGCGCCGCGGAACGGCACCGGATCAAGCGCGATGTCCATGCGATCAATGGCGCGGTAGTACTCGGTGAGCGGGAGTCGCGGCTGCAATTCGATGCGGGCGGGATCGAGGCCGGCGAGCGCATTGCGCACGCGCTGCTGCGCCCGGCCTTCGGCAATCCCGAGCATCAGGAGGCGGGCCCGAGGCAAGGCCTCAAGCACCCGCCGCCCCAGCGCCAGCGTGCGGTCGCTGAGATTGAGGGGAATGCACGAGGCGCCGATCACCAGGTCCGCGCCCGAGCTCGCCGCGCGTACCGGCGGCGCCTACGGAAATGGCGTATAACACCAAGGCGCAACATCGAGCCGCAGCTGCAGCTCCGTGGACCACCGATCGTGCTCGGGCGGATCGGTTACCGCGTCGCCGATACGCCAATCGATTCCGGACACGCCCGTGGTCGCGACGTAGTCGAGCCAGGTGATCTGCACGGGTGCGGGACGGCGCTGCAGCGCGGCAAGCTGATTGCCCGCGCCGTGACCGGACAAATCGATCGCGATGTCGATCCGATCGCCAAGCAATCGCTCGACCACCTGATCCGCGCTGGTTCCGAACAGCGATACATGGCGCACTCGCGGAAACCGCGTCTGCACCTCGCGCAGATCGGTATCGAAGGCGTAGTAGAACGAAGCCTCGATCTGCGCCGGATCGTGCAGCGTCATCAGGCAATCCGTGAAGCGCGCCATCGCCAAATGCGCATCGGGCGTGAGATACGCCACGCGCAAAACGCGTGAATGATCGAGCGTCCGCGCCGCGCACATGGGCATTGGCTTCGTCCGCGGCGAATTGCGCGCCGAACAGCCGGTGGCGGTTCAGGAAGCGCGCAGGCGATTGCGGTTCGTGCAGTTTTTCCAGGGTCAACGCGTGGTCCCAGATCACGCGGTTCCGGGGCGCGAGCCGCAAGGCCGTGTCCGCGTGCACGAGCGCCTCACCGGCGAAACCCTGGTGCATCGCCAGGATCGAGAGCTGGAAGTGGGCGTGTGCATGATCGATCGGCGATGGCAATGCGGCGTGCAGCAGCGACTGCGCGTCGTTCAGCCGCCACTGCCCCTGCCACCGATCGACCAGTGCGAACAAGGCATGGTCGTCGCCACGGGCCGCGGCTGTCAACGCGCGCTCGCGCTCCGCAGTTTCATCCACAACGCTCGGACCCAATGCCTTCGCTCAACATATTGATCGCCGGCCGCCGAATGGGAACTTCGATAATGCAAGAATTAATGCCGATTCCGTCGACACACGTCAGTAGTTACTTGGCCTGTCCCGAAACTCGCGCGCCTGACGCCCTCACTCCCCAAGTTCCGCAAGGTTGCTTTCCACGGTCCGCAACCGCGGTTCATACGTGGCAGGCGCCACCTCCACAAAGCGGTTGAAGATACTGCGCGCTTCCTCGAAAGCGNNCGTGGGCATCGCGTTTGCGGTTCTCGGCAAAGTGCAGGACGCCCAGATTGGTCAGGGTCCCGGCTACGTAAGGCAGATAGACGTCCTGGTTCTTCTGCGCCAGGGCGCGGTAGGTACGCAGCGCTTCCTCGTAGTCTTCGCGTGCGTCGGCCATGCGATTCTCGGCGCAATGCAGCAGGCCCAGGTTGTTGAGGGTGAGGGCGACATCAGGCAGATATGCGGCGGGGTTTTTCAACGCCAGCACGCGGCGGATGCGCAGCGCTTCCTCGTAGGCTTGGCGCGCGTCGGCCTTGCGGTTCTCGTCGCTGTGCAGGACACCCAGATTGTTGAGGGTCTGGGCAACTTCCGCGTGGCTGCCGGCTCTGCGCGCCAGTGGCAGCGCGCGCGCGTAGCCCTGACGGGCCTCACGGTTGCGATTCTGCTGTTGGTGAAAATTGCCGTACTGGAACCACGCCTCGAATGAGGCCGGCGCAACCTTCACCGCCTCGGCGTAAGCGCGGTCCGCGCCGGCGAAGTCGAGTCGCAACGCCAATATCCTCCCGCGCAGCAGCCACCGTTGCCCCGGATCTTCCAGTTTCTGCCGCGCCTCGGCCGCCTCGCGCCGCAGGCTATCCTCGCTCAGCCGTTCCAGCGCTGCGCCGGGTTGGCCATGCCGAAATAGGCGCAATGCCTCCCGGTAGCTGTCGCTACCCATGCCCAAGGTTTCGGCAGCCAGTTGCTGCGCCCATTCCTCCGCCTCCCCGCGGGCCCGATCGTGCTCACGCAAGAGCCGCTCGTGTTCCTTCGCGGTGGCCGCCTGCCGCCCTTCGGATTCGGCAAGCTGTCGCTCGTAGTTCACTTCGATTGGTTGGTTGCCCTGCAAGCGGTAAGACGCGACCGCCCAGCCTTCAGGCGCGATCAGCAGGGCGAGCAGAACACCAAGGACAGCACGAACTGCATCCACAATGCTCCAGCGCATATTCCCCTCCCCAGAGATGGCCGCAACAAACAGGATAGCTGGTTAAGTGATCATTTTCGTCAAATATTCGACGAAGTCGCAAAAGGAGCAAGCATAGCGATACATGCACGCCACAAGCGCACCGCGGACTCCCAGCCCAAGGTGGCGATTGCTGCCGTGTAGCCGAAGCATTTTGACCCGGACGCCGATTTCTGTGCGATGAACCTTTGGTGTCGGCACCAGTCTGCGTACGATACTCTGCCGCGGCAATCGATGCGCCTGTTCCCTGGGTCGCAACTCTCTCACTGGACGCGAGCGCTATCCCGTCAACG
>PLYG01000411.1 GCA_003153335.1 Betaproteobacteria bacterium
ACCGGAACGGGGCCTTCATCGGCAGTGCCTCGAAGCTGGTGCCTTTCGGGAGGTTGCCGCGAAGCTCTGGCGGTAGCGGGGGGAGCACCCGTGCCGGGAAGGGGCTGTCCGTCGCCTTGGCCTTGGCCTTGGCTGCCTTGGCTGCCTTCGCCGCCTTTGGCGCTTTCGTCGTCTTGGCCGCCTTCGGCGCCTTGAGTTCCTTCGGTTCGGCGACCACTTTGGAGGTGGTGCGTTTTTTGGCCGGTTTCACGGCGGGCGCGAGGGCGGCCGACACCTTGGCACTACCGGCGACACCAGGCGACTTGTTAGCGGCCGGCGATCCCGTCAGCGCCGCCTTTGGGGTCGCACCACTCGCGACGGCCTTGTTCGTCTTGCTGGTCTTGCGTTTGGTCGCCATCGGCGTTTTCTCGATTCTGACACGGCATATTCCGTGATCTGATTGTACCGACCAGCCGACGGCTTAAACCGGATGCGACCGGATAAAACTATACCCATGCGTGGGCATGTATGCTCATCAGCAGCGAGCACGGGGCCACGTCGCGGGTCCGCGACGCGCCGGAAAATGCCCGCTCGGATTGGCGATTACACAGCGTCAGTCGTGGTCATTTGGCCGCCACCGGCGTCGACTCGCCGCGAATTTCCGGAAAAGCTACGCGCCGACAGCCACTCAATCCACGCGCATTCAATTACTTAGGCGGCATAAACAGGCCGGCGATGCGCCAAGTTGTTGCCACTTAGTTGCAACTCTCCTGCAACTCCACCGCACCCGAACACCACCGTCGATCTCGACATTCCAGCGCCGGCGCGCCACTGGCGGCGGTTTCAATTTCTAATCGGCGCGTTCGGGCTGTTCGGTTACGTGATACGCTTGCGGCGTTCTTGGGAGATTGCATGCTGAAGACTTTGATCGCGATGGCCGTTGTAGCGTTCGTGGCCCACCGAATCTTCCTCTGGTGCGCGCCGCATTTCGTTCGGCGGGTCCCGGACGCGCCGGCGGCGCAGAAGACCGCGCTGACCAGCTATTCGCTGCGCAAGCTGTGGTTCGGGTTCCTTGTGGGCGCGATGAGTGCCTTGATCGTTGTCACGGTGGGAACCCTCTGACCCAGATCGCCACCGAGCATCATTGAATTGGCTGATCCTCCTCCTGTCGCCATTTCAACTTCACGGGCCCGCAAGGGCCCGTTTTTTTCGCCGGCGATCCGTAACACGCTTGCGAACGGCAGGATGTATTCCCAACTTCAGGGGATAGTTTTCATCGAAAGCGCCCCGAAACGCGGAAATTTGGACTGTCTTGGATTGACTAACATTTCGGGTGTTGACCTAAAACCTTAGTTCATTGAATTGAATGTTTTTTCGGTCATTTTCTTGCATATTGCACATAGTGCAATTTGTAAGAAGTGCGCCCACCGTAAACGGGTCTGGTGTCGTCTTGACGGCTGGGGGAGGGAGGTAAACGGAGGTGGTTACTGCCCGTAGGCAGTACCTCAACGAAAGAGGTTACGCCTGTAGCAGGCAGGGGTAAAGCTGGAGGAAAGGACAGTAGGCTGAGTGACCAATCCACTTTGCCCCGACGAACCTCGAAGCAGCCTTCACGGGCTCCGTCACCGGCCTCATGCCGGGTCCGGCCGCAGGCCGAACGCTTCAGCCCTTTGCCTCCGCCAGTGCTTCGCCAATGGCTTCCTTGAGCTGCGTCCGCAGGAATGCGTGCGCCTCATCGCCGTTGCGGCTTGCGTGCCAGATCAGACTCACTGGAATCTTGGGGCCACGCGGTGTCCACTGCACCGACCGCAGGTCGAATTGCTTGCGCGCAACGCCCAGCATGCAGATCGGCGCGAGGGTAAGGAGATCGGATTGGCTGGCGATCATGAGACTTTCGAGAATCTGCGCCATCTCCAGCACGACCAGCGGATTGATCCACTCCCACATCCGCATACCTTCGGGATGCGTTTCTTTCGGCACTGTTGTGCGCATCCGCACAAATTCTGAGGTGCGCAATGCCTGCCGTGGCTTCGGATCACGCAAAATACGGTGACCGGCACGAGCCACGACCGTAAGCCCATCACTGAACAGTCTCTTCTCCATGAATTGTTCGCCTCGCGGGAGAAACCAGTCGATGGTCATATCGACACGGTCATCTGATAAGCGCCGTTCCATGGCCACCGAAGGCGAGCGCGTCGTGAGCGAGACGACAATCTTCGGTGCCGTTCGCGCCAACCGCTTGCGCAAGTGCAAGAGCATCAGGTAGCCCAGCGGATGTGGAATGGCCAGTACGAATCGCCGCGTCGAAGTAGCCGCATCGAAACCATGGGACTCAGTCAGGCTTTCGCGAATTTCGGGCAATGCCGCTCGCAGCTTGCCATAGATCACGAGCGCGGTCGTGGTGGGCATGACACCGTGCGGTTGGCGCACGAACAGCTCGTCCTTGTACAGGGCGCGCAGGCGGGTCAGCGCATGACTCACTGCAGACTGCGTCATTGCCAAGCGAACGGCTGCGCGCGACAAACTACGCTCCTCATAGACCGCCTCGAACACCGGCAACAAGTTAAGGTCTATGCGCCGCAGGTTGACTGACATTCATATCACCGTTGCGAAACTTTCAGTAGATCGACTCTAGCACAGGCCCCATCCTGTCACGGACAATAAATAGAGAGCAAACACCAACTACGAATACTGAACAGGGTTCGTTTTTCCTTCACGGAATTTGACGAGGTGAAACTTTGCGAAGGACACAGGAGAGCCCGAGAATAGGGTCCTTGGATTACGGTTTGCATTTGGGTACGGCGACCGATGGTGCGCCGGTAACACTGTCTGGGGTAGATACGCTCCGGCACATCGTCATACAAGAAGAAGGACATGCCGGAACGCGGCTGTGGGAGAACAATCTCAGCGAGGCACATACCCACCAAGGCGGTGGGTGGATCATGTTCGATCTGTGGCCGACTGTCGAACGCGTGGCCATGCTTGACGCCGGGTTTCCAAGCGCGGGGCGCCGCGCGCCGGGTTGCTTGCTTTCGATTCCGTGCGTACGCCACACCGGACCTTCACTAACGTACTGCGCGCTGGGCGATGTCTCTATGTCCCCTTGTCCATCGTGGGTGACGACAATGCCGTCGCGCAGGCGGTGGGGCTGCTGAACGCTTTGACGTTCGCTCTCTTTGAGCGGGCCAATAGTGAGGTGGCGAACGGCATGCCATTCCTTGTCGTCATGTCCGATTTAGCGCAACGCACGCGCCTTGCACCNNAGCATGCTGCTGAACCTGATCGACGGCGCGCGGAGCGCGACGATGGTAGTTCGTGATGGGGTTCGGCAGATCATTCGGCAGCCCGGCTGGATTTCGCCTCTCGCGGGCCAACACAACGCCACTACTGCTCCGCTATCGGCCGCCTACGGGTTTACTGACGAACCAGCCATCGCGCGTACTCGGCCGTAATTCCGAGTGCATCCCCGATCTCCCGAAACCCAAGCCCGATGCCGCGCATCAGTTGCGCGGACTCGATACGTTCTAGCGCAAGGGCAGCGAAAGTAGCTCCGTCGGTGAGGTAGCGGCCACGGCCGTCGGGCGTGATGATTCGGCTGCGGTTACGCTGTCGCGCACGCTGCCGCTCTTGCCATACGTCGTCGGGGATGATGCAGCGCATCTCCGGGATCAACTCCGCCGGGATGAGCGCGCTCAGTTTGTTCCACAGCGTGTTGCGGCGCATGCGGTAGCGGAAATCACCGCTGGCGGCATCCTTTGCTTGCGCGATTTGCGTCGCGCGAGCCCGTTGGATGACGTGTTGGACTTGCGCCAGCGCCACGGCAGGATCGAGGCCAATCCAGCGCGCGTTTTCCGCCGCGATTTCATTCTCCAGCGCATCGGCCCGTGTGAACCAACTGAGCGCCACCGCAAGATGGTAGAGCAAGGTGTTGCGATAACCTTCGGGCACCTGTCCGACCCAGCCGTGATATTCGACGATGCGGCGAATGTCACGATAGACCAAGTCCCACCAGCTCCAGAGCGAGCGCTGGTAGGGTGCGCGCGGTTCGCTGTGGTCACGGGTACGGATGGCAAGCCCCACCCGTGCGCGCTGAGCGCTCAAATCGCGAATGATGGCGGGCGCCCGTTCGTCCTGCTGCTCCTGCCCGTCCTCCAGTGCGACGGCGGCATCGCGATCATCAAATTCGCCACGACCGTCGATGTCGTCAAGCACCTCGGTCCGGCCGAGGGCCAGCAAATATTGGCGGTACAGATACTCGAAGTCATATGACGGACCAATACGCTCCGCCGTCACTTCCCGACCGACACCCGTATGCACCGATCCGACTACGCGTAACAGCCGGCATGAATCCATTGCGTTGGCATCACCGCACAACACCCGGACCAACCAGTGCTCGACCTCACTCCAGCGTGCGACGGAACATTCCGGGAGCCGGGTGTGGGCCCAGTAGAGGTGAAAGCCACGCCCCGAGAAGACCACGAGCGACGGGATTGGGAACCCCTCGTTTTCGATGGCGCGGACCCGATCCTCGGCGATCTTGCGCATCATATCGAGCGACGGCGCAGCCTCGAAGCCGTGAAAATCCACATCGACGTAGAGAGCGTTGAGTGCCCGCAGCAAACTGCGCTGGCGCCAGCGGTTGAACTCGGCCGGGCAGAGGAACGCGTTTTTGGCCCCGGAGAGGCTCTCCATCAATTCGCGCGCTTTCTTCGGCGTCAGCTTGTGCCACTCGGCCGGCTCACCCTTCTTGTTTCCGCGCTTCACTTTGATGGTCGGGTGTCCGTCCGGCGTGCGCACGATGAGGTCGTTCTGCTGATCGCTGATCAGCGCATCGTAATGCCCGACCGAACTGGAGAGCGCCAGAGCGAGCTGCCCCCGGCGATGCGGCACGACCACACCCAACTGCGCGAGCCGTTCCTTGGCGGCTTGCGCCGCTGGATGGTCCGGTCGCTGTTCGAGGAGCGAGACCAGTTGCAGGATGGTGGGGTTGGAACTGGCATCCGAAGCGGCTGCCCGCCCAAGAGATGAGTAGGCCGGAGTGAGGTCCGGCAAGTGCGCGAGTGCAGACAAAAGTCCTCCCTGCTATTGCAATAAGAGGCGCATGGTCGTACACTTCGTTCTGTCCAATCGCACAACCACGGGCCTCGCCAAAGGTCCCTGCAAAGCCCCCGCGCCAACGGGGGCTTTGTCATTCTCAGTTATCTCTTGCTTTCGAATCACGAAACCGAACAGCTTTCCGCTTGTTCGGTTCGGTGAGATTGTGCGCGTTTTGCAAACTTCGCGCAACTGAATATGGTGCACCTCGCTCGCAACGGTGCCTGCGCTTGGGTTTATGCGCATTGCACTATGTGCAATGTGCATAGCCCGGATGCAAATCTTGTTGTATTGCACGCACTGTCGCGATCTGTCGGATATTGCGCAGTTTGTGGTAGGTAAACGATAGATTTTGGCGCCGTGAACGGTACCAAGCTGCATCTTTGTGCGCCATCGTGCGCTATCGACCCACGGTCGTTTTCGCGCCCATGCGCGGCCCCGCTGGGCGGGAATTCGGCTAACTCGTGCGCCGTTTCTGGGGGTAAACGGTCCCCAGTCGATGCAAAGCGACCCGCAATTGCACGTAGTCGATCTGGTCGACCTGGGTTTTGGTCAGGGTGGGATGGGTCAGCAGGCTGCTCATGATGGGCTTGAGCAGCACCCCGGCGCCGGAGCCTCGCCGCAACAATGGCTGCACCGCGTCAGT
>PLYG01000262.1 GCA_003153335.1 Betaproteobacteria bacterium
TGCCCGGCGCCGTCGACGACCAGCAGCTCGGCCGGCGAGCGCGCCAGCGAGCGCAGTTGCTCGCTGTCCGCTAGCGGAATCAGCGTGTCCCGGGTGCCGTGAACCAGCAGCACCGGGCTCTTAACTTCGCCGATGATCGCATCGGTGCGCAACGGGTACTTGAGTATCCATTCGGGGGCGAACGGATAGGCGCGTTTGCTCGCTGCGGCGAGGCTGGTATATGGCGTCACCAGTACCAGCAACGCGAGGTTGACAGCGCGCGCGAGGTACGCGGCCAGGCCGCGCGGATTGGGCTGCGTGAAGTGCAGCGCGTCGAGCGATGCGCCCGCCACCGGAATCCGCATTTCCTCGAACGGCTGGTCGAACGCGAACCGGTAGTCGAGCGGCAAGGCCGATGCGGGGAAGATGAGCTGCTCCTGCATCACATATAACACCGCCACGATGCCCAGATAGCCCAGGACCGCCAGTGCCGCGACGCCCTTGGCAGCGGTGAGTCCGTGATGGATCGCCCCGGGCCCCACTATCGCGCCAGCGCCGTGAACGAACGCACCTCCCCGGCGCCGCCCATCGTCATGCATGCGGCGATCAACTGGTCCGCGCGCGGCGCGCCCAGCACCGTATCCACCAGGCCATGGAATTTGCGCTGCAGATCCATGTCGCTCATCGGCCGTTGTGTGCTGCCGATCGCGTGTTCGACCAGCACATGGAGCTTGCGGCCGTCCTTGCAAGTGGCCGTGACATCGGCGGCATCTTCGGCGATCGAATCGTCAAGGCTGGCCCGGACCCGGTCGCGCAGCGCGATCACGTCGGGCCTTGTCACGATGTCGTCGGAGAACTCCGCTTCGCCGGCCTGCCCGAATATGATTCCCGCTGCGGCCGCGTGGTAGACACTGAACTTGCTTTCGAGGCCGTTCTTCGGCGTTTTCTTCCCGGTGAGTTCGGGCACCAGGTGATGGACCTTGAGCTCGATGCGTTCGATGTCCTCGGCGCGCAGCCCGTGCGCATTCTTCAGTTGCACGCAACCATCGATGCTGGGATGGATCACGATCCCGCAGGCGAAGGGCTTGTACGTATTGGACGAAATTTCGAAGCGCTGTCCGAGTTTGTCGGTGATTTCGCTCCAGGTGCACTTGGTCGAGTAAGTCTGCGCCAGACCACGCGGTGCTTCGAGCGCTCGCGTCGACGCTGTGTAACCGTGCCTGGCCATCAGCGCCGCCATCAATCCCGCGCGCGCCGCGGCGCCCGGATGAAAGGGCTTGGTCATGGTGCCGAATTGTTCGCGCACCCCTATGGGCTGCGATGCCGCGATCCCCAGCGCCATCGCGGTCTGCTGCGCGTCCAGCCCCAGCAGCCGCGCGCACGCGGCGGCGGCCCCCAGCATGCCGGTCGACCCGGTGATATGCCAGCCGCGATCGTAGTGGTCGGGATAGATCATGTTGCCCACCCGGCAGCAGACGTCAATGCCGAGCACCGTCGCATCGATCAGTTTGCGGCCGCTGGCGCCCATGTGTTCGGCCAGCGCCAGTGCCGCGGACACGACCGGCCCGGCTGGGTGGATGATGGTACGCAGATGCGTGTCATCGAAATCGAAGGTGTGCGAGGTAATGCCGTTGAGCAACGCGGCGCTCGCCATGTCGACACGCTCGCCCCGCCCCAGTATGCTCGCCTGCGCACTCGGCGCGAGTTCCCGCACGGCTTTCAGCGCCGCCTCGACCGTTGCGTGGTGCGAGCCGCCGATCGCGCAGCCGACCCAGTTCAGAAAAGTCCGGTGCGCTTCCTGCTCGACGCTCGCGTCCCAACCCAGCGGTGGGTGCGAGGCGACAAAATCGGCCAGGATCCGGGTGACGGGCGGGGCGTTGGTGTCGGCGGCTACCTGCGTGTTACGGGCCATGCAATCTCCTTGAATCTTGAGTACGAAAGATGTCGCTACGCGGTTTTACAGACTGTTGAGGGTCAGTCGTTGATTTCGATGTTCCGCGCACGGGCCAGCTTCGACCAGCGCGCGAGAGAAACAGCGGAACGGATCACTCTACGGGCGCGGCGGGTGTTGTGGACGCCGTATTCAACAGCGCGATCGACCTCTGGTCGAGCTGCAATTCCGCCGCTGCCATGAGTTCCTCCAACTGCGCCAGACTGGTGGCGCTGGCAATTGGCGCAGTGATACCCGGCCGCGCCATCACCCAGGCGAGGGCGGCTTGCGCCGGTGTTGTACTTTGCCTCTTGGCGACTTCATCCAGTGCCGCGAGGATGCGCATTCCGCGCTCGTTCATGTAGGTCTTGACCCGTCCCGCCCGGGCCCTGCCCGCGAGGTCGGCCTCGGACCGATACTTGCCCGTGAGAAAACCGCAGGCCAGTCCAAAGTAGGGCACTACGCCGATGCCGTGGTCGCGACACACGGCTTCGAGACCGGATTCGTAATCCGAACGGTCGTACAGGTTGTAAAGCGGTTGCAGGCACTCGTAGCGCGCGTGCCCGTGCCTGGCGCTCTCCTGCATCGCTTCGGAGAGCCGCTCGGCGCTGAAATTCGAGGCGCCGATCACCCTGACCTTGCCCTGGCGCACGAGCTGCGTGTGCGCTTCCAGCGTTTCGTCCACGGGAGTGGCGAGGTCGTCGGTATGCGAAAAATACAGGTCGATGCAGTCGATCCGCAGACGTTGCAGCGACTCTTCGACTGCGCGCAGGATATAGGCCTTTGAGAGCCCCTTGTCCTCAGGACTCATCTCCATGCCGACCTTGGTGGCGATGATGACCCGGTCACGCTTGCCGTTTTGTTGCAGCCAGTTGCCGATGATGGTTTCCGATTCGCCGCCGCGATGGCCCGGCTGCCACTTCGAGTACACATCGGCCGTATCGATCAGGTTGAAGCCGGCGTCGACAAAGGCGTCCAGCAGCCGAAACGATGTCGGTTCATCGGCAGTCCAGCCAAACACGTTGCCGCCCAGCGCCAGCGGCGCCACTTCCAGTTCCGACCCTCCGAGCCTGCGCTTTTTCATTCTGGTCCTTTGTTATTCTTGGCGGGCGGCGACCGCGAATTGTGATCGCCCAAGCAATGCGCAAGAAGTCTGCATCTGCATTCTACGGTCCTGGACAAGATTGGGATAGGTTTGCATGGATCCGTAGCATGGCGCGGCGGGTAGCGCAGGGCCGCACGGCCTGAGCCGCAGGGTACGCCGGAAGAATCGCGATGGAGCCGGGTCCGCGCGGTCCGGTCCGTGCACACGTACGGTCAGTTCGTATCGCCGGCATGCACCGCCAGCCATATCGTCACCGGTCCGGTGCGTTGCACCCGATGCCGCACATGCGGCGGAATGCTCACCCAGTCGCCGGCGTGCATTTCCAGCAGCCGCGCGTCCGCGAACTCCAGCGTCGCCTCGCCTTGCAGCACCGCCACCCATTCGCTGCCGGCCTGGTCGTACCAGAAATCGGGCGGGCTGGCGTGGCAGTGCGAGACGATGCGCTCCACCCGCGCCCCCCGACACTGGAACAGGGTCTGGAATTCCTCGCCATCCTGCGCTGCGGGGTGCCTGTCGTAGAGATTTCCGGAGTCGGGCAGCATGTCGGGCCTGAATGGTCGGTGGGCTAAGGGGATGGGATTATCGGCGTTGCGCAGGCTGCGCGCAAACAGGGGCACGGCTGATCGCTTGACGCATCACGCACTTGGCGTGCGCGGCCGCGCCATCTAGGCGGCGGCGCACGGCACAGCTTCGCCCGCGGTCCGGGCTGGTATAATTGGGCCCAATCCGCCGCCTGCCGATCCCGGCCGGCGGCGTTTGTTTTGTTCCAATCCGGGAACCGTTGTCCCCGTTGTTTTGACTAGCCCTGACCGATGAGTGCACCTTCCTATCCGGCCGATCTGCTGCGCGATGTGGCGAAGCGGCGCACGTTCGCCATCATTTCGCACCCGGACGCGGGCAAGACCACGCTGACCGAAAAGNNGACTGGATGGAAGTCGAAAAGCAGCGCGGCATTTCGGTGACGAGTTCGGTGATGCAGTTCGAGTACGAAGGCCACACCATCAACCTGCTCGATACGCCCGGCCACCAGGATTTTTCCGAAGACACGTACCGCGTGCTCACCGCGGTCGATGCGGCAATAATGGTGATCGACGCGGCGAAAGGCGTCGAGGAACAGACCATCAAGCTGCTGGAAGTCTGCCGCCTGCGCAACACGCCCATCATCACGTTCGTGAACAAGATGGATCGCGAAGTGCGCGAGCCGGTCGCGCTGCTCGAGGAGATCGAATCGGTACTGAAGATTCATTGCGCGCCGGTGAGCTGGCCGATCGGCATGGGCCGC
>PLYG01000299.1 GCA_003153335.1 Betaproteobacteria bacterium
ACCACCATCAGCCCCTACCTGTTTTTCTGGCAAGCCGCCCAGGAAATGGAAGACTTGCGCGTCAATGGCAGCGGCGAAATCCTGCCACCCACGGCGCCCGAAGCGCGCCAGCACCTGCGCCGTATCAAGTGGGACAGCGCGGTCGGGATGGGCTTCTCCAACCTAGTAGCTTTTTTTATCATCCTGAGCACGGCGGCGACGCTCCATCAGGCGGGTGTCACCAACATCCAGACCTCGGCGCAGGCTGCCGAAGCGCTGCGCCCGCTGGCGGGGCACTTCGCATTCCTGCTGTTCAGTCTTGGCATCATCGGCACCGGCCTGCTGGCCGTTCCAGTGCTGGCCGGCTCGGCGGCATACGCCGTCACCGAGACCTTCGAGTGGCGCTCCGGGCTGGACTTGAAACTACACGAAGCGAAGCCGTTCTACGCCATCGTTGCCGTGGCGACGCTGGGCGGCGTGATACTCAACTTCACGCCCATGGATCCGATCAAGGCTCTGCTTTGGAGCGCGGTGATCAACGGCGTCATTGCCGTGCCCATCATGGTGGTGATGATGCTTCTTGGCACACAAGAGCGCATCATGGGTCTATTCGTGATCGGACGGCGCCTGCGGGTGCTGGGGTGGCTGGCAACGGTGGTGATGGCGCTGGCGGTCATGGCGATGGTGGCGACTCTGTAAACGTGCGGCTCACAACAAGCCAACGAACCCTGCGTCGGATGGGTCGAGTGGAGCGATACCCATCGTACGGCATAGGATCTTTGTTGGTCAGTCATCGGCCCCCTGCGCCTTGGCCATCTCCGGCGCATGCGCCCTGCCCTCATTGGCCCACAGGTAAAGCGTAGGCAGGAGAATCAGCGTCAGCAGCGTTGCGGAGATCAGGCCGCCGATGACGACGACGGCGAGAGGCCGCTGGGTCTCCGCGCCGATCGCATTGGACAGCGCCATCGGCAGCAACCCGAACATCGCCAGCAATGCAGTCATCAACACCGTGCGCAGGCGTTCGATCGAGCCCTTGAATACCGCGTTGTAGACGGTCTCGCCGTGATTCCGCAACTGGCCGAAATAGGTCAGCATCACCACGCCGTTCAACACCGCCTGTCCGAACAGCGCGATGAAGCCAATCGCCGCCGACACCGACAGCGGAATCCCGGTGATCAGCAGCGCGAAGATGCCGCCTATCATCGCCAGCGGAATGTTGGCAATGATCAGCGCCGCACTCTTGAGCGACTTGAACGCATCGAACAGCAGCACGAAAATGAGCAGGATAGACAACGGGACCACCCACGCGAGGCGCCCCATCGCGCGCTCCTGGTTCTCGAACTCGCCAGACCACCCCAGCGCGTAACCGGAGTCGAGCTTGATCTGCGCCACGACCCGCGCCTGCATGTCGGCAACCACGCTGCCCATGTCGCGGTCCTTGATGAACACGCCGATCGAGAGGACGCGCTGCCCGTTTTCGCGGGCGATGTCCATCGCGCCGCTGGTCTGGCGGAACGTGGCTAACTCGGACAACGGCAGGAAGGCGCCCCCAGGCGTCGTCACCGTGATATCGCGCAACCGGGCCAGCTCGCGGTCCGCCTCGTTCAGGCGCAGCGTCACGGCGAAGCGCCGCTCGCCTTCCCAAATGAACGTTGCGTCCTTGCCGGCCAGCGCGGTCTCGATCACGTCTTCGATGTCGCCGACGCTTAATCCGTAACGGGCCGCACGCGCCCGGTCGATCTCGACCCGGTACTGCGGCAACTGGCCGTCGCGGTCGATGAACGCGCGGAACACACCCGGCACGCCCCGGATTTCGTCGAGGATCGCCGTGCCGTACTGATGAATCTTTTCGAGATCGTCGCCGATGACCTTGATGACGATCTGCCCGTCGACCTGCGAAATGCTCTCCAGCACGTTGTCGCGGATGGGCTGCGAGAACGAGAGCTGGATTCCCGGAATCTCATTGAGCAGAGTCTCCATTTCGGCCAGCACTTCACGCTTGGTGATCTTGCGCGTCCACTGATCCTCGGACTTGAGATCGACCAGCGCCTCGACCTGGCTGACGATTTTAGGGTCGGTGCCATCTTCGGGCCGGCCCAGCTTGGAAATGACAGTGTTGACTTCGGGCACGCGGCGTACGGTATCGCGAATGCGCCGCACCTGCCGTTGCGCTTCGCCGATCGAAATACTGGGTTCGAGCTGCACGTTGAGCCAGATCGAGCCTTCGTTAAGCTCTGGCAGGAACTCGCTGCCCAGCCTGGGCGCCACGGCGATGCTGGCCGCGAGCGCGATGCCGGCAATGACGAGAACGAGGCGCCGGCTGCGCAGCGCCCAGCGCAGCACCGGCTCGTAGGCACGGGTACAAATCCGCATTACCCAGTTCTCGCCATGCGGCAGCTTGTCGCGCAGCAGCCACAGGCAGAGGAGCGGCACCAGCGTCAGCGACAGGATCAAGGAGCCGATTAGCGCGGAAGTCACCGAGTACGCCATCGGCGCGAAGATGCGCCCCTCGTGCCGCTGCAGTGTGAAAATCGGGATGTGCGCGGCGATGATGATCAGCATGGAAAAGAGCGTCGGCCGACCCACTTCGGTGGCCGCCTGCAGCACCGTCTGTAGCCGGGTCTTACGTTCGGACTTGTCGGGCAACTGCGAAAGCTTGCGAAAAATGTGCTCGACCACGATGACCGCGCCGTCAACAATGATCCCGAAATCCATCGCCCCCAGCGACAACAGGTTTGCGGGAATCCCGACAAAGGTCAGCCCGAGGAACGTCGCCAGCAACGCCAACGGAATCACCGCGGCGACAATCGCGGCGGCGCGAAAATTCGCCAGAAACAGGTACAGCACGGCCGTGACCAGCAGCGCGCCCTCGAGCAGGTTGGTGAATACGGTCTTGAGGGTCTTGCCGATCAGCCACGAGCGATCGTAGAACGGCGCCACCTCGACGCCCTTGGGCAACAGGTTCGCCTTGATCGCGTCAATCTTTTGCTTGACAGCCTTCAGCACCACCGACGGGTTTTCGCCCTTGCGCATCAGCACTATGCCGTAGACGATGTCATCGTTTTCATCCTGGCCCGCGACACCCTGCCGCGGCACGGCGCCGATGGCCACGTGCCCAATGTCGCGCACGAGCACCGGCACGCCCTTGTTCTCGGCGACGACCACGGTTTCGATATCCGCCGGGCCGCGCAACAGGCCGATGCCGCGAATCAGGAATTGCTGCTGCCCGTGTTCGACATAACCGCCGCCGGCATTCGTATTCGATTTCTGCAGTGCGGCTAACAACTGCGCCAGCGTGATCTTGCGGTCGCGCATCTTGACCAGATCGGGTTGCACTTCGTAAGTCTTTGCAGATCCCCCGAAGCTCACAATGTCGGCAACGCCGGGGACGGTCTTCAACTGCCGTTCCATCACCCAGTCCTGCAATTCGCGCAACTGGGTCGAGTCCAAATGATCGGCGCGGAGCCGGTAGCGAAAGACTTCACCGATCGCTGAACTGAGCGGCCCCAGTTGCGGTTTGACTCCATCAGGCAGGTCCGCGTCGCGCAGCCGCTCCGTTACTTGGGAGCGGGCGAAGTAGTCGCTAGCGGCATCATTGAACGTGACCACGATGTATGACAATCCGAATTGCGTGTGCGAAAACAAACGCACCGCGTTCGGAATACCTGAAAGCACCACCTCGACCGGGATCGTCACCTGCTTTTCCACTTCCTCGGCGGCGCGGCCGGGATAGAGCGAGATCACCGTAACCTGGGTGTCGGAGACATCGGGGAAGGCTTCGACTGGCAGGTTCTTGAACGCAATGAGGCCACCGCCGACAAACAGCAGCAATCCCAGCACCACGAACAATGGCTGCCGCAGCGCGAACGAAACGATGCGTTTGATCATTGCTGCGTGCGCGCCGCGAGCAGTTGCTGCAACAGCAGCGCGCCTTCGACCACCACCTTCTCGCCCGGTTTAACACCCGAGCGCAGCCGCATCAGGCCCAGCCGTATCTCATCGGCTGTCACCAGCCGGCGCTCATAGTTGAAGTCGCCGAGGTCGACAAACACATACTGCTTGTCTCCGATCAGCAGCACGGCGCCTGCGGGGACTTTGGGCGCCGGCTCGGGCGGCATTGCCAGTTCGGCGCTAACGAACATTTCGCTTTTCAGCCGGCGGCCCGGATTGGCGACGCTGGCCCGCGCCTTGACCGTGCGGCTGGCCGGATCGATCGCATCGGCGACAAACTCGATCCGGGCGGGAAATTTCTCATCGGGAAACGCCCCGGCGCGCAGCACGATGGCCATGCCCGGCTTGACTGCGCCCAGCAGGCTCTCGGGCAGCTCGAGCTGCGCCCACAGCGCCATAGGATCGGTGACGACAAAGAGCGGCGGATTGCCGGGCTGCGCCTGATCCGGCCGCACCTCCTGCCCGGGATTGAGATTGCGCTCGACGACGATACCTGCAATCGGCGAGGTCAGCCGGAACTGCTGGTCGACAGCAGAGCCGCTGCTTTTGCCATAGAGCTTTTCGCGCGCCAGCGTGCGGTCGCGCTCCGCCTGCGCGCGGGCTTGATCGGCCTGTGCGGCATGCACGTCCTTTTCCGGAATTACGCCGGCTGCATGCAACTCCTGTGCGCGTGACAGGCTTTTTTGCGCCAGCACCAGATCGGTCTCGGCGCGCCGGACCTCGGCCTGCGCCTGCCCGAAATCGGGCGACGAAATGCCAGCCAGCATCTGCCCCGCCTTGACCGCTTGCCCCGGCACCGCAGACAAGGCAACCACCCGGCCTCCCACCGGCGAGAAGATCCGCGACGTCCGATCTTCGTTCCATGCCAGGCGCCCCGGCACCGTCGCCGCCGTTGCAGAGTTCGCGTCCGCCGATGCGCTCTTGAGCAATACCGTCTGCTTGCCGTCCTTCGGAAAGGCGATCCGCTCGCCGTTGATCACCGGTTGCAGCGGCGGGACCTCTTCCGGCTTCTGGCAGCCAGCGGCGATAATGCAGAGTAGTCCCGCCGCGGTGAGCGCGGCAAGGCGCGAAAATTTATTGTTCATGGCATTTACATCCGATCATGGCCGCACCGATTCCCATTCCGTCGCCGCGCGCCACGCGGCAAGCGCCTTGGCGTGGTCGGCGCGCGCAGCGGCCAGATCCACCTGCGTCGCGCGCCAGGTCCTGCGCGCATCGAGCGCGTCGGTCAGGCCTGCGGCGCCGCGCGCATACGCGAATTCGATCGCGTCCAGCGCCTTTTTTGCGGCGGGCACGATGTCCGCTTCGAAGCTGACGAGACGCCGGCGCGCGCCGTCCAGCGTCACGCGCGCCTTGGCCGTGTCGGCCTCGGCCTGGTTGACGATCTTTTGCCGGGTCAGCAGCGCCGTCGTGTAGTCGGCTTCGGCGCGCGCAATCTCCCCTTCGAACCCATACCGCGCGTACAGCGGGATGCTGACATTGACGCCGAACGTGACACCGGCCGTATTGGCCGGCACGCGCTCGACCTGCGCGCCGACCGTGACATCGCGCGCGCGCAGGCTGCGCGCCACCGCGCGGCCCGCGCTGGCCGCAGCGACCCGTGCCTCCGCTGCGGCGACATCCGCGCGGGCAGAGACGGGATCGGTCGCGCCGGCCTCCGGTGCCACCTCAGGCCATGGATCGTTGGCGGTCAGGTCATCGGTCCTGAGTTCGCTGCGCGGAGCGTCCGCGCCCTCGCGCTTGCGGCCGAGCAGGACCGCCAGCGCAAGCGTGGCCTGCCGCACATCGGATTCGGCGCTGGTCACATCGTTGGCAACGCGCAGCGCCTCCACGCTCAGGCGATACCGGTCGACCGCCGCCAGATCGCCCGCGGCGACGCGCTTGTCTGCCGCCGCGAGCGCCTGTGCCGCAAGATCGCGCGTCTCAAGCGCAAGCGACTGCTTCTCCCCTGCGAGCTTCAGATCGTAGTACGCCTGATGCAAGGCCAGCCGCTGCTGGCGGCGCATGTCGCGCAAATCGTGGCGGGCGCCGGAGAGTTGTTCCATTGCAGCCTCGCGCCGCAGTGTGGCCTTGTCTCCGCGCTCGATCAGGATGCTGATCCCGACGATGGTGTCGAGCGCCTTGTCGGTCGGCCGTCCCGCGCCCAGGCCTGCGATCGGGCTGTACTGCGTGCTTTGCACGCTCAGTGTGGGATTGGGAAGCTGGCCGGCGACCGTAACGTTGGCCGCCGCGCTTTCGACGCCGGCTTGCGCCAGCGCAATATCGGAATTGGCGGCCAGCAGTTCCTGCTCAGCCTGAACCAGGGTCAGCGCAATCGCGCCGGAAGAACAGAGTGCGGCGCCCAGAAAAAAAGGAGCGAAGCATGGCCGAATGGGGGAGTAAACGGCCACGCTTCGCTTGAACACACTACACTCTATGAGACTGCCACAAAACTTCACTTCTCGCCGCTCCGGCCTGCCGCGCCAAAAGAAAATGCGCGAACTGAAATCATGATGGCACAATAACAACCTTGCCTTGCTTCAGCCTTTCAGCGAAAAAAAACCAGCCGGCTCGCGTTGAATCGGGTTAAATTCGACAAAGACCGGAAAGAGTTGACCGACCAAAGATGCGCCTCCTGCTGATCGAAGACGACCCCGAGCTCTCCGACGGGCTGCAACAATCGCTGGCCCAGTCCGGGTATGCGGTCGATGTCGCGCGGACAGCGCACGCCGGCCGCGCCGCCTGCGCGGCAACGCGTTATGAAATGCTGATCCTCGATCTGGGCCTGCCCGATGGCGATGGCCTCACCCTGCTGCGCGAATTGCGGGCGCACGGCATGCAGGCACCGGTGCTGATTCTCACCGCGCGCGGCGAACTGGACGATCGCATCGCCGGCCTCGANNGGGTGCGCGCGCTGCTGCGCCGCGGTCCCGACGCAGGGCCACAGCACATTCAACTCGGCAAGCTCACCTATGATGCGGGGACACGGCGCGTGCTGGTCGACGGCGCCGATCTCGAACTCACCGCGCGCGAACTGGCGGTGCTCGAGATGCTCTTGCGGCGACCGGGCGCACTGGTCAGCAAGGAACAGTTGTTCGAGTCGCTCTACACCTGGGACAGCGAAGCGAACCTGAGCGCGGTCGAAGTCTACGTAAGCCGGCTGCGCAGAAAACTCGAGCCCGCCGGCGTCGCGATACGGATGTTCCGCGGGCTCGGCTACCGGCTGGAAGTGCAGAATGGCGCGACGCCCGCCTGAGAGCCTGCGGCGGCATCTGCTGTGGCGACTCGGCGCGCTGGTGTCCCTGGTGCTGTTGCTCGGGGCGGCGATTACCTTTGCTCTGGCGCGTCACTTCGCTTACGGCGTATTCGATCAATGGCTGTTCGACTCCGCCTCGACGCTGGCCACGCAGATCAAGGCCACGGCGGGCCAAGCACGGCTCGACCTGCCGCGCAGCGCCGTGGAAATGTTCGAATTCGATGCGGTCGATCGCGTGTACTACGACGTGGTGACCGCCGAGGGCCAGCGGATTTTCGGCAACGCGGTGCTGCCGGCCGCCCACGAGCTGCCGCCTGGTGGCATTCCCGTTTTCTACGACGCCGCGATCCTGGGCATGGCTGTTCGCGTGGTAGCGGTGAGGTTGGGGGGGCCGAACGGTGAGTCGGACGCCGTCACGGTAAAGGTCGCGGAGACCACCAACAAGCGCGATGCGCTGGTCGCGCAGATCCTGCTCTCGACGCTGTTGCCGCAAGTCGTGCTGCTGCTCCTCGCCGCGCTGGCGATCTGGTACGCGGTCACGACGGGCATGAAGAGCATCGATGAGATCGCGGCCCGGCTGGCGGGCTACCGGCCAGACCGCCCCGAGCCGCTGCCCGATCCGCGCGCGGCGCCCGTCGAAGTCCGGCCACTGTTGCTGGCGCTGCACGATCTGGTCAACAAGCTCGCCGAAGCGCAGGCCAGCCAGCAGCGCTTTATCGCGAATGCTTCGCATCAGTTGCGCACGCCGCTCGCCGCATTGCAGGTGCAGGCCGAACGCGCGCTGCGCGAACCGGATCCGGTCAAGCAACTGGCGGCGCTGGAGAGCGTGCTCAAGACCATGACTCGACTGCGCCATCTGTCGCATCAATTGCTGATGTTGGCGCGCGCCGAACCGGTGGGCAATTCCGCTCTATCGTTGCGAACGGTCGATTTCGCGGCGCTGGCGCGCGCAGAGCTCGAACACTGGACCGATGCAGCGATCGCGCAAGGCACCGATCTCGGCTATGAGGGCCCGGCCACCGGCGTTACGGTCAACGGCGAACCGCAACTGTTGCGCGAACTCATCGGCAATCTGGTCGACAACGCGATCCGCTACGGCGGGCGCGGCGCGCGCATCACGCTGGGGTTGCGCGCCGAACCGGGGCCGGTGCTGCTGGTCGACGACGACGGCCCCGGGATTCCGGAGGCGGAGCGCGCGCTGGTCCTCGAACGGTTTTATCGCCGGTTGCAGTCGCCAGGTGAAGGCGCCGGGCTCGGACTCGCCATCGCGCGCGAAATTGCGGCGCGCCATGGCGCGGAATTGCGCATCGAGTCGGCGCCCAATGGACGCGGCACGCGCGTCACGGTGACATTTCCGGCCCCAGCCTGCTAGGACGCCCGCGTCACCTGCTGGTCGATGGCTCCGAAAATCGACTGCCCCCGCCCGTCCAGCATTTCGATGCGCACGCGATCGCCGAAGCGCATGAAGGGCGTTGCCGGTTTGCCGGCAAGAATGGTCTCGATGGTCCGCTGTTCGGCCAGGCACGCATAGCCCGCGCCGCCGGCCTTCACCGGCTGGCCCGGACCATCGTTCTCCTTGTTCGATACTGTCCCGGAGCCGACGATGCTGCCCGCCTCTAACTCGCGCGTCCTGGCGACATGCGCGATCAGTTGCGCAAAATTGAACGTCATGTCGACGCCCGCATTCGGACGGCCGAACAGCACGCCGTTCAGATGCACGGCCAGCGGCCAATGCACCCGGCCATCGCGCCAGGCATCGCCCAGCTCATCCGCAGTGACGGCGACCGGTGAAAAACTGGTCGCCGGCTTGCTCTGAACAAAACCAAAGCCCTTGCCCAGCTCGCCCGGAATCAGGTTGCGCAGCGACCAGTCGTTGACCAGCATGAACAGCCGGATATACTGCCCGGCCGCGTCCACCGACGTGCCTGCGGCCACGTCGCCGGTGATCACGGCGACCTCGCCCTCGAAGTCTATGCCCCAGGCTTCATCGGCGAATGGCGCATCGTCGCAGGGACCGATGAAGGAGTCGGAACCGCCCTGGTATATCAGCGGATCCGTCCAGAACGATTGCGGCATCTCGGCCCCGCGCGCCTTGCGCACGAGTTCGACGTGATTGACATACGCCGAGCCGTCGGTCCATTGATACGCACGCGGCAGCGGCGAGTGACATTGTGCCGGGTCGAATGGCGTTGCATGCCGCGCGGCGCCGGCATTGAGTTCCGCGTACAGATCGGCCAGCATTGGTGCGACCCGGTCCCAGTCCTCGATGGCCGCCTGCAGCGTGCGCGCCACCGCGCCCGCCTCGAGCGCGCGCGTCAGGTCCCGCGACACGACGGCCAGCCGTCCGTCGCGCGTGCCGTCCTTCAGCGTTGCCAGTTTCATGCGCTATTTTCCAAAGTGCTTCGGCAAACCCTGCCAGCACGCTTGGTAGTCGCTTTGCAACAAGCCACCTTCGAGCGCGAAGCGGGTCGGTTTGATCACGTTGCGGGACTCGAACATGAAGGCGAGGGTAGCTTCGTAGCGCTGCGGCTTCAGCTCCATCGCGCTCGCCTTCTCAAACGTCGCTGCGTCGGGGCCGTGCGCGCTCATGCAGTTGTGCAGCGATGCGCCGCCCGGCACAAAGCCCTCTTCCTTGGCATCGTACACACCTTCGATCAGGCCCATGAATTCGCTCATGATGTTGCGGTGATACCAGGGCGGACGGAAGGTGCGTTCGGCCACCATCCAGCGCGGGGGGAAAATCACGAAGTCGCAGTTGGCGGTGCCCGCGGTGTCGCTGGGCGAAGTCAGCACGGTGAAAATCGATGGATCGCAGTGGTCAAAGCTGATCGAGCCGATGGTATTGAAGCGCATCAGGTCATACTTGTATGGCACCAGATTGCCGTGCCATGCGACGACATCCAGCGGTGAATGATCCAGTTCGCATGCCCACAGATTGCCGCCGAATTTGGTGACGAGCTCGACCCTTGCGTCGCGATCCTCGAAAGCCGCCACCGGCGAATGAAAGTCGCGCGCATTGGCGAGACCATTGGAACCGATAGGTCCCAGTTCGGGCAGGCGAAACAGGGCGCCATAGTTTTCGCAGACATAACCGCGCGCCGAAGCCTCGGCCAGTTCGACCCGGAACCGCATGCCGCGTGGAATGACGGCGATTTCGCGCGGCGCGACGTCCAGGATGCCCAGTTCCGTGTACAGACGCAGCGCTCCCTGCTGCGGCACGATCAGCATTTCGCCGTCGGAGTTGAAAAAATACCGATCGGTCATGTCCTGGTTGGCCACATAGACATGAATGCCGATGCCCGAACCGGCCGCGGCGTCGCCATTGCCTGCGAGGGTCACCAGCCCCTGGATGAAATCGGTCGGCGCCGCGGGAATGAACATCGGGTCCCAGCGCAACTGGTCGGGCGGCGTGACGACTTCGTCGTACGGCCCGGTGCGCCACAGTCCGTTGTCCGCTCGACGGAAAGACGGGTGTTGCGCCGATGGGCGGATCCGGTACAGCCATACCCGCCGATTCTGCGCGCGCGGTGCGGTAAATGCCGTTCCGTTCAGTTGCTCGGCGTACAGCCCTAAGCCCACCCGTTGCGGCGAGTTCTGGCCTTCGGGCAACGCGCCGGGCAATGCCTCGCCGGCAAACTCGTTGGCAAAGCCGGTCTGGTACCGCAGCGCGCTCTGGCTGGTCCTGGCCTGCACTTTTTGCACCGGATCGGTCGCGCCCATTGCTCTCTCCTCATCGACGCCGAAGTCTTCGCAGAGATGGAAAGAACCCAGGCGTCATACGTTGCGGCATTGATCAGCCAGTCTGCTTGCGCACCACCTTGTACGTACCCACGCTGTCTTCCATGGCGAACCCAAGCGCCGCGATCGCATCGCGCAGGCGGTCGGACTCGGCCCAGTTCCTGGCCTGGCGCGCCGCCAGCCGCTGCTGCGCCAGCGCCTCGACCTCGGCCGGAATGGTCTCGACCTTGGGTTGCCACTCGGCAAGCCTGAGTCCCAGGCACCGATCGAACGCAAGCACCGTCGCCTTCTTTGCCGGGCTGGGCAACGGCGACTTCAGCACCTCCCACACCAGCGCCAGTGCTTTCGGAAACTGCAGGTCGTCGTTCACATTATCGCGAAAAAGTTCTACGAAACCGGAATCGGCGGCGCCGGCCGGACCCAGCTCGAACACCTGGCGCCGCAGCCGCTCCAGCCCCGTCTGCGCCGCGTCCATCGCCTCCCAGGAAAACGACATTTGCGAACGGTAGTGCGCAGTCAGGCACAGGAAGCGATAAGTCATCGGATCGTAGCCGCGATCGGTCAGCGACTTCATCCGCAAAAATTCTCCTGCCGACTTGGCCATCTTCGCATTGTTGAGCAGCAGGAAGTAGCCATGCATCCAGAAGTTGGCCAGCCGCGTGCCGACCCGCGCTTGCGTTTGTGCGATTTCGTTGGTGTGGTGGACGGGGATGTGATCCTCGCCGCCGCAGTGAATATCGAAGTAGTCGCCCAGATACTTCTGCGCCATCGCCGAGCACTCGATGTGCCA
>PLYG01000047.1 GCA_003153335.1 Betaproteobacteria bacterium
CGCCAAGGCCAATCCGGGCAAGATCGCCGCCGGTGTTGCGGGCAGCGGTTCGCTCCTGCACTTCGCCACCGAGCTGCTGAAGGCGCAGGCGGGAATCGACATGCTGGTCGTGCCGTACAAGGGCAGTGCGCCCGCGCTCACCGATGTGCTCGGCGGGCAGGTGCAGCTTCTCATCGATGCGCCGCCGGTGAGCATGGCGCAGGTCAAGGCAGGCAAGCTGAAAGCGATTGCCGTTTCGGGCACGACGCGCCTTGCCGCGCTCCCGGAGGTGCCGACGTTCGATGAAGGCGGCGTGGCGGGAGTCGATGCGAGCGGCTGGCAGGGCATCGCGGTGCCGGCCGGTACGCCGCGCGAGGTTATCGCCAGACTCTCCGAGGCGCTGGCCAAAACCGTTGCGCTGCCGGAGGTGCGGGAGAAATTCGCGACGCAGGGTCTTGACGCTGCGCCGTCGACCGCCGAGGAGTTTTCCGCGCATATACGAAAGGAGGTGCCGAAATGGGCGCGGCTCGCCAAGAACGCGAATATCAAAGTGGACTGACGACTGGCTTCATGCCCCGGGTAGCTGGAACGTGTGTTGCAAAAACTGCGGGAACTCAAAGGAGAAAATGATGGCTGATCAACACAATTTCGGAGGCTACGCCAATCGCCGCCGCCGCCTCGTGCAGGCCGGCCTCGGTGCGGTCGCCCTGGGGGCAATTCCAGGAGCCGGCCAACGGGCTGCGCGCGCACAGGGCGCATTCGACTGGAAGCGCTACAAGGGCGAGAAGATCGAGGTCTTCCACGTCAAGAGTCCGCGCGGCGACCTGTTGACCAAATATCACAAGGAGTTCGAGGATCTCACCGGCATCACCGTCGGATCCGAGTCGACTCCCGAGCAGCAGCAACGGCAAAAGGTGGTTATCGAGTTCAACTCGGGCAATACGTCCTTCGACGTGGTCGAGTTCGCGTATCACGTGCAGAAGCGGATGCTCGGCAAGAGCAGGTGGCTGGTGGATACGCGGCCGCTGATCGCGGACAAATCGCTGACGGATCCGGCGTTCAGTCTCGCCGAGTTCTCGGTCGGCGGCATGAACTGGGCCACGCAGCCTGATGGTCGAATCGACAGCATCCCGTTCAACATCGACCCTTGGGTGCTGTACTACAACAAGGAATTGTTCGACGCCAGGAACGTCGCCTACCCGAGGAATTTCGCCGAGATGATCGACGTAGCGGCAAGACTCAACGATCCGGCCAAGGGCATCTGCGGCTTTGTCGCGCGCGGCCTCAAGAATGCCAACCTGCCGGTCTGGTCGAGCTTTCTGCTGGGCTACGGCGGCGGCTTTATAGACGGGAACGGCAAGCTGATGACCGAAACGGCGGAAGCCATCAATGCCGCGAAGATGTACCAGACGCTGCTGGCGAAATCGGGACCGCCTGGGGTCGCGGGCTTCAACTGGAACGAATCGCAAAGCCTGTTCGCGCAGGGGAAGGCCGCCATGTGGCTCGATGGGATCGGCTTCGCGCAGCCGCTCGAGGATCCGAACAAATCCCGTATCGTCGGCAAGGTAGGTTATGGCGTGATGCCGGCCGGGCCCAAGCAGCAGGCCTCGGCGATGTTCGGCAACGGCCACGGCATATCGTCGTTCTCGAAAAAACAACAGCCCGCGTGGCTGTACGTGCAGTGGGCATCCAACAAGACCAACCAGGCGCGCATGCTCCAGGCCGCGGCCGGCGCGCCGGTGCATAACTCGGCCTACGCCAATCCTGAAGCGCTGGCTGCGCTGAAGGTGCCGAAGGCCTGGATCGATTGCATGGTCGCTTCGGCCCGGATTTCAATACCAGGGCTGCCTGTCATCGTGCCGGTCACCGAGTTTCGCGACGTCTTCGGCATCGCGCTGACCAACATGCTCAACGGCGCCGATCCGGCGGCGGAAATGAAGAGAGCCACGGCCGAGTTTCAGCCCATCCTCGACAAAAGTGAGAAGAGCTGACCCCGCGCCGGCCGGGCTGATGCTTGCTTCGAACGGCGCCGTCCGAAATCTTGTTGGGCGCCAGCGCCCAATCGGCCATAGCGACCCATAGCGGCATAGGTCCAGCTCACTCCATCATGTCCACCGCCAGTGCCGCACCTGCCCTTCGCGCCACCGCCAACATTGTTGCGCGCCGACGACGGAGCTACTATCTGTTCATTGTGCCGGCGCTGGTGGTGATTGGTGCCGTGATCATCTTTCCGTGGCTGTTCACCGTGTGGATGAGTGCGTTCGACTGGAAGATCGGCTCCGCCGCGCATTTCGTCGGCTTCGACAATTACACGAAGCTGGCGACGAACCGGCGTTTCCTCGAAGCGGTCGTGCGCACATTCTATTTCACGGTGCTCGCCGTCGCCGCCCCAGTGGTTCTCGGCACCATCGCCGCGCTGATCTTCCATCGCCAGTTTCCGTTCCGCGGCGTGTTGCGCGGAATCTTCATCCTGCCGATGATGGCTACTCCGGTTTCGATTGCGCTGGTGTGGACGATGATGTTCCACCCCCAGCAGGGCGTGCTCAACTACCTGTTGTCGCTGATCGGACTGCCGCCATCGCTATGGGTCTATTCGCCACAGCTCGTGATCCCGAGCCTGGTGCTGGTCGAAGTGTGGCATTGGACGCCGCTCGTCATGCTGATCGTATTGGGCGGGCTCGCCGCGCTACCGCTTGAGCCGTACGAGTCGGCCACGCTCGACGGCGCGTCGGAGTGGCAGCTTTTCCGCCACATCACGCTGCCGCTGGTGGCGCCGTTCATGCTGGTGGCCGTCGTCATCCGCACGATCGATGCCCTCAAGACCTTCGACACCATTTACGTCATCACCTCCGGAGGTCCGGGGACGGCGTCCGAAACGATCAACCTCTACCTGTATCTGCAGGCGTTTGCGTTCTACAACATCGGCAATGCGTCGGCGGTCGTCGTCATCTTCTTCGTCATCGTCATGGCACTTGCGCTGACGCTGCTCCACGTCCGCGAACGGACCAAATGGACCTGACGTCCACCGCACTCCATCGCGCCGCCATGCGTTCACGGTGGCAGGCGCGGCTCCGGCGATGGCTGCGTCGCGCCGGATTCTGGCTATCGGTCGCGGTCATCGTGTCGCCGGCGATCTTCGTCTTTCTCTGGATGCTTTCGCTGGGACTCAAGAATGAGATCGACAACCTCACCTACCCGCCGATATTCATACCAAGTCCGCCGACACTCGACAATTTCGTTCAGGTATTCGAACAGAACGCGATCGGCCGCTATTTTTGGNNTATAACGCGATCGGCCGCTATTTTTGGAACAGCATCGTCGTTTCCGGCGGCGCGACGCTGATCGCGCTGCTGGTCGGCGTCCCCGCAGGCTACGGAATCGCGCGCACCGGAGCGCAACGGCTCACCGTGCTGATCCTGATCGCGCGCATGACGCCGGCGCTGTCGTATCTGATTCCGCTGTTTGCGGTGTTCCAGTTCCTTCGCCTCAACAACACGCTTACGGCGCTAGTCATCACCCATCTGGTCATCACGGTGCCGATCATCGTCTACATCATGGCCTCGCACTTCGAAGCGCTTCCGCGCGAGCTGGAAGAGGCGGCGGAGATCGACGGCGCCGGCGCGTGGACGACGTTCCGCCATGTTGCACTCCCGCTGGCCCGCCCGGGCATCGTCGTGGCGTTCATCCTGTCGTTCATCTTCTCGTGGAACAATTTCATATTCGGGGCGGTGCTTTCGGGCCGCGAAACGCGGACGCTGCCCGTGGCTGTCTACAACGTGCTCACGTTCGAGCAACTGGCCTGGGGCCCGCTGGCCGCCGCCGCGATCATCGTGACGCTGCCCGTGCTGCTCCTCACCATTGTCATCCAGAAGGAAATTGTCGTCGGGCTGACNNACGGTGGCATCAAAGGGGGGTGACGATTCAGGTTGGATTCGGCTACAAGAGTAGATTCACCCGCGACATCCTCGTGCTTGAGCAAGATTCCGTTCGTGTCTCCAACTTCGGGATAGACGGACAGACTTGACGCGCCGCAGAAGGGCCTCTAACCTCCCCAACAATCTCATTAGGCTTGCGAACGATCGCCAGCATAGGGATTGTTACGATAATGCATGGGTCAGTCCAGTTTCGGCATCTGGGTCACAATTCAATCGGCGCCAACACGTATGGGCTGTCATACATTGGTTTGTCGGGCCGAGCCACGCCGCCAGGCGAGGTGAGTCGCGCGGG
>PLYG01000568.1 GCA_003153335.1 Betaproteobacteria bacterium
TCGCCGGCCAGGCTTTCGACGGCGAAATCCTCGTTGACACTGCCCACGCGCAGTGCCTGCGGCTCGAGGATGACGTCGTAGTCCGCGTTGTCGGGAATCGTGCCGCCGGAGGTGATCGCCGTCAGCCGCGCGCCGCGGCGCGCGCGCAACATGCCATTGATCGCGTCGCGGTGCAGGTAGGCCCCGCGCACGCCGACCCGCGTCACATAACCGTCGGCCAGCATGTGCACGACTGCGGAAAATTCCTCCTGCGTCAGCGCGTGGTAGGGCCAGGCTCGCCGGATCAGCGCGAAGAGCGCGTCTTCCTTCCAGTCCTGACACGCCACTTCGGCGACGATCTGCTGCGCGAGCACGTCCAGCGGCTTGTCCGGTACGATCAGTGCGTCGAGTTCGCCGCGGCGCACGCAATCCAGCAGCGCTGCGCATTCGACGAGATCGTCGCGCGATTGCGGAAACAGCCGGCCTTTGGGCGTTGCGCCGACCGCGTGCCCCGAGCGTCCGACCCGCTGCAGGAAGGCGGCGATCGAACGGGGCGATCCGATCTGGCAGACCAGGTCCACGTCGCCGATGTCTATGCCCAGTTCCAGCGATGCGGTGGCGATCAGCACTTGCAATTCGCCGCCCTTCAATCGCTGCTCGGCGTCGAGCCGGTGTTCACGCGACAGGCTGCCGTGATGCGCCGCCACCGCCTCCTTGCCCAGCCGCTCACCCAAGTGCCTGGCCGCGCGTTCGGCCATGCGCCGGGTGTTGACGAAAATCAGCGTCGTGCGGTGCTCGCGAATGAGCACGGTCAACTGCTCGTAGACTTCCTCCTTCACCTCGTTGGACATCACCGCTTCGAGTGGCGACGGCGGCAACGTAATGCCGAGGTCGCGGGTGCGGGCGTGGCCGGTGTCGATGATCGTGCAATCGAGCGTGGCACCTTCGGGCGATGCGCCAACCAGGAACCGCGCCACCTCCTCGATCGGCTTTTGCGTCGCGGACAAGCCGATGCGGGTGAGCCGCCGTCCGCCCAGAACGTCCAGGCGTTCGAGCGACAGCGCGAGATGGCTGCCGCGCTTGCTGGCGGCGATCGCGTGGATCTCGTCGACGATCACCGTCCGCGTGGTCGCCAGCATCCGGCGTCCCGACTCGGAACCGAGCAGGATGTAGAGCGACTCGGGCGTCGTGACCACGATATGCGGTGCGCGTTTCCGCATCTGGGTGCGTTCGGCCTGCGGCGTGTCGCCGCTGCGCACGAAGGTGCGGATCTCGACGTCCGGCAGGCCCAGGCGCTTCAACTCCGCGCGAATGCCCGCGATCGGCGCTTCGAGGTTCAGCCGGATGTCGTTGGACAGCGCCTTGAGCGGCGATACATATACGACCGCCGTTTCGTCGGGCAGTGGCCCGTCGCTGCCGCGTCGAACAAGGTCATCGATCGCGGCGAGAAATGCCGCCAGCGTCTTGCCCGACCCCGTGGGAGCGGCGATCAGCGTGTCACGGCCGGACTTGATCGCCGGCCAGGCTTGTTCCTGTGCTGCAGTAGGTGCGGCGAACGCGCGGCCGAACCACGCGGCGACGGCGGGATGGAACGAGTGCATACGATTGTGGCGGGTGATGTTTGACCAGGATTGCGAGCAACATGATACTCGGACTAGCGGCGGACAGAACGCTTCGGCCTTCCGCGTGACGGTGACGTAGTATTCGGATAGGACTTGCATGCTTGTGCGCCCCGTTTGCTCGCGCCACAAGCGCGCGATCCCTACACCCGATCCATCCCCCGCCGATACGCGATCGCCTCCGCTACGTGACTGGCCGCCAGCGCATCAGCCTGCGCCAGATCCGCGATCGTGCGCGCGACCTTGAGTACACGGTGATAAGCGCGCGCAGAGAGATTCAGCCGCGCGATTGCTTGTCGCAACAATGCGTCGCCTGCTGCATCTGGCTGGCAGTACCGGTCAATTTCTCTTGGTGTCAGCAGTGCATTCGGTTTGCCCTGCCGCGCAATCTGGACTGTCCGCGCCCTTTCGGCGCGTGCCTGTACGACGGCGCTCGCCTCGCCGTCGGCGCTGTTGCGCAGCGCGTCGGCGGGGATGCTCGGCACTTCGATCTGCAGGTCGATGCGATCGAGCAGTGGTCCCGAAATACGGCCGCGATAGCGCGCGATCTGATCCGGGGTGCAGCGGCACTTTCCGGATAGATGGCCCAAGTATCCGCAAGGGCAGGGATTCATCGCGGCGACGAGTTGGAACTGCGCCGGAAACTCGGCCTGCCGCGCGGCGCGCGAGATGTGAATGCGGCCGGACTCGAGCGGCTCGCGCAGCACCTCGAGTACCTTGCGCTCGAACTCCGGCAATTCGTCGAGGAACAGCACGCCGTGATGCGCGAGCGAAATCTCGCCGGGGCGCGGATCACTGCCGCCGCCCACCAACGCTACTGCCGATGCGGTGTGATGCGGCGAGCGATAGGCGCGTTGTCCCCAGCGCTCGAGACGAAAGCTGCCGGTGAGCGACTGAATCGCCGCCGCTTCCAATGCTTCCGCTTCGCTCATCGGCGGGAGGATGCCGGGCAGCCGCTGCGCGAGCATCGACTTGCCGGTGCCGGGCGGGCCGATCATCAACAGACTGTGCCGTCCCGCCGCGGCGATTTCCAGCGCGCGCTTGGCTTGCGGCTGACCTTTCACTTCGGCCAGATCGGGGTATTGAATCGCCATGGCTGCTTCGGGCGCGGCGATCTGGCGCGGCAACGCCTCCCTCCCTGCCAGGTGCGCGCAGACTTGCAGCAGCGTGCGCGCCGGATGGACGACCGCCTCGCGCACCAGCGCCGCTTCGGCAGCGCTGGTTGCGGGCAGGATGAATGCGCGGCCGTCGCCACTCGCCTTCAGCGTCATCGCCAGGGCACCGCGAATCGGGCGCAGATCTCCGGTCAGCGCCAGTTCACCGGCGAACTCAAACTCATGGAGACGATCGCCCGGCAGTTGTCCGGTGGCGACCAGGATGCCGATGGCGATGGGCAGATCGAA
>PLYG01000336.1 GCA_003153335.1 Betaproteobacteria bacterium
GTCCGGAGAACCAGGGACAGGTCAACCCCGTCGTGTGCCGATAGAGGTAGGTCATGCTTTGGTACCAACGCGCTTGGCACGAGCAATCCGCTGTCCATATAGAGAAACGGCCGATCTTCGTGGCATCCCCAGCGCTCGCACAGCTCGGGAAGCGTGTAGTAGAGCGGCGGCGGCAGCGTGATGGTGCGGGCGCCGTTACTCATCGGACGTTCTGCAGCTGCTCGACGATAAGCTGCTTCTTGTGGCTCTCAATCGCGCCGCGTTGGTATGGGTCGCGTGGGTCCAGCGTTATAAGCGTGGATTGCACGGCACAGCGAGGATACTTTCTCGCCAATCCGGCATGAAACCGCTGCGCGGCTTCTATGGTTGCATAGAACGGCGACAGCGGCCAAAGCGTTGAACCGTCCGTTTTCAAATGGATCGGACACATAACAAGGTAGACGGGGACCAAGATGATTGTGTCGGTTGCCTTAGGCTCGTCGATCCACCCGGCTTGATCCAGTCCTAGGAACGCGGGCTCCAAGCCTGCGGCAGCGCCATGCCAAGTGGCGAACCAGCGGAGCAGTATCGGCGCGATGGTTAGCGCGGTTAAGAACTTCACCTGCAAGAATTCGCGCAGGCGCTTCATTTGCTCGCCTCCGTCGCGGCAACCAGTGCGCGGAACTCGGCAAGCTCTGCCACGATAGCCGCCGGGCGCATGCGCTTCCGGGCCGCGAGCATCGGGCCGCGCTTGTCCGGTCGCTGGATCAAAGCGCAGTAGCGATCTATCAGTGCGTCAAACTCCGCCAGGTCGCCTTTCGTATAGTCCAAGCGGTAGACCGTCGCGCCGGTTTCTGGCGCGTCTTGGCTTCCGAGCGGAGCCGGTTTGTCGGACAGTTGTGCGTGCGCGCGTGCGAGCCAGTTAGCCATTCGCCGCCCCCAAATTCCCGGAAACGGCTACCTGTGGTCCTGCCGTTACTGCCGTTAGAGCTCTATTGGCACCTTTGGCAGTACCCTCCCCGGCACTTTTCAAAGTTTTAGGGTTGATCGTGTAGCGGTGAGTCCGTCGGCCTGTTCCTGGTCCTGTGCCTCCAACTTCCTCCGCAATTAACCAGCCGTCATCCTCCAACCAATCGAGCGCTGCTTGTATCGCTCTGTCGGTTGTGAGATAGCGCCAGCCGTTGCGCCGTACGTCGCGGAGCGTGAAACCGTTGGAGAGCGCGCCGCGCTGGATTCGCGTTGATAGCGCTTCTGCCGCCCGGAATCCCTCATCAGCGAGCAACCCATAGCAGCGGCGGGCGTGCGCTTCAAGGTACTCGCACCATGCCGCCGCCCGGATCGCCGCCGATTCGCTTACAGGCCCGCGTTTGCCAGCACTGGCACAGTCAACAAGGTGGAACGTAAGCGCGAGAGCTGCAAAGAGCTTTTCATACTTCGCCAGGTGTTGGGCGATTAGCGGGTGTCCGTCCGTCTGCTCGCGTGGGATGCGGTCGCGCTGCAGCTCGTGCATCCATTCGATAAAGACTTGTTGCGCCTCATCGCTAAAGCGGAAGTGCGGAAACCGCGTGGAGTCGTCGGCCGGGGTCGCGCCGTACGCTACCGGATCAAGCTCGGCGAGCGAGCCGAAAAGATCGCGGGCCGCCTCTCGAGCTAGCTTGTTCGGTATGCGGTCGCGCCATTCCCAGGGGCGGGCGTCCGGGTACACAAGAACTTGAAAGCGTTGCAGCGTGCCGTCATTGCCTAGTGCGTGCGCGGCTTGTTCTAGGTACTCGGTTAGCTTGTCTGGTTGGATGCCTCCGAAGATCGAGACGCACAGATTAGGGATTAGGATGCTGCCCCGCCCTATGCGATCAGTGTCGAAGCCGCCGGTTCCGTTCCATGCCTCTAGGAAAAATGAGCGGTCACCCTCGCGGCCTTCCTTGTCCCAGGATGCAAGCAGCCCTACCAGCTCATCGCGCATAACCAGCAAACCGGCGGGATTGTCGCGTAATAGCTCGCCGAGCTTTTCCGTCGTTGTGTCGTTGGTCCGATAGCGTCGCATTACCGGCGGCTGTGGGGCGTCCGCTTTGTGGCGGTTTAGCTCCTGTGCTTTCGCCTCGATGTTGCCGCCGTCCTTTTTGGCTTCGGACTTAATGGCGTCTTTGATCGCGTCGCGTCGCGCCTCCGATACAACCTTGTCCATTTCAAACGCCTCCATCGCGTTGCGGTGCGCCTCCTGGGCCTTGGCCGCAAGCTGGTCAACCATCGCCATGCCTGCCGCGATTGCCGGCGACTTTTTGGCGCTCGGGGGCGCGACGATTCCGCCCCAAAAGTTAGGCACAACCAGCCAGGAGTCTCGCGCCTTCGGTTTGATCGCGCAGCGCGCCCCGATAACTGCGCCGAGCGCGACAACAACCGTAGCTGCGACAAAATCCGGACTGCACGGCATGCGCTCGGATTCGTCCATAACCCAGGTGCGCAAAACGTCGGGCAGTAGCGCTTCTGGGTCGAATGTAGGGACCGGATGCAGCGCCGCACGGATCGGGTGAGGCTCGGGCCAAATATGGGCGCGTAAATCGGCCGCTGTTGCGTTGTTTCCAGTCGGCTGGGGTGCTGATATGTCCGGCACTCGCGCATCGCGTATCGCGGCTTCTACGGCCCCGCGCCCCCGTAGCCGGTGCAAGTCGTTAAAGTCCGTCGCGTTTTCGGGCCTATCGTCACCAAAACTAGGGACAGCTAGCAGACCGCCGACAGCTCGGGCCGCTTCCGCTGCTTTGGCTAGTCCTGGGTTGCCGTCCGTCTTGTGGTCATCGTCGGCGCACAAGATGATGTGAGCGGCCGGAAACTTGGCGCGCATTGCTCGCGCTACCGGCTCAAGGTTTCCGCAATCGAATGCAACCGCAACAGCGCAGCCGGCGCACTCATAGACGCTCGCCCCGGTCGCGTAGCCTTCAACAATGGCGACAACATCGCTCGCCGTGCCGATTGAGAAATAATGCCCCCGCACCTGCCCGCCAGAAAGGAACCGCTTGCTGCCGTCGGCGTCAATAAATTGCAGGCTGTGCAACTCGCTACCGTCGCGGACCGGCACAACGAGCGCGCCGTTATATACCCTCAGGCCGTGCGGCTTGATGGCTTTGGCGAGCAAATACGGGTGATTGTCCGGCGCGTTTTCGGAGCGCGCCCAGATTCCCGCCGCTTTCTCCTTGGCTTGGACTCGGCGTTGCTCTGCGTCAACTGCCGCCTTGCGCTTTGCCTCTGCGATTAGCTCGCGCTGCGATAGCGCCTCGTCCGGCGATAGCGCGCGACCCAGCTTCGCGGACCATGTTTCCCAGCCTAACCCGTCGCGCCAATTCTGAAATCCACCAGCAGGAACGCCGTTTAGGTGGAGGATGTACGACGCATCGCCCTTGCCGCGCCCGCCCTCAGCGTCGCATCGGTGCAGCGCGCCGTCCGGTTGCAATGCGTCCGGCGGAACGATGCCGCGCTGGGCGAGCGCATCTGCAAACTGCTGTTGTGCGTCGATCATCGCAGCGCCCCCGCATGCGCCCATGCTGAGCCGATAGCGCGTTGCAACGGCTCGGGCAACGGCTGGCCAGGGTTAGAGCGGCGATGATCGCAGACAGCCAAGATTTGCGCCTGATCGAGCCCCGATTGCCATAGGGCCGGCGAGGGAGTATCGTTCGCGTTGCCATCTTCCCCGCTAGGGATTTGGTCTTCAGGGCTGGCTTGGTTTATACCTTGTCCGGCCCTGATTTTTTCGTCAGGCGGCCATACCGCTCGCGGCCCCATTACTGCCCCTCGCTCTGCGCTGGCGTGCGGGCTGCGGCGCGACGTGCCAGGAATTCGTTTATTTCGCTTCGGAGAAATCCAACACTACGTTTGCCGGTGTGGATCGGCTTAGGCAGGAAGCCTTGCCGGACGTCGTTGCGGATGCTGCTTACACTACGCCGGAGCTCGACCGCAAGCTCGGCGATTTTGACTACCGTATCGTTCTGCATTTCCGTACCTCACTGTAGGTTAGTTGCAAATTCGCTGGGCTGCTTAAAACGCCGCGAATTTGTGATGCACGAATGTTATTTGTGCATCTCTAACTATCGTAGTGGACGGAAATTTAGTCGGTCAAACGCGCCTCTAGAACCTGTAAAAACGATTGCGATTCAATCGACCGGACAAGTTCAAGCTTTTCCGGGTTTGGCCGGACTTGTCCGAAGTATCGGAGGCGTGTCGTCATCTTCCTCATAACTAGGCCGCTTCGGCTTTGGTTGGATCTTCGCGGTGATCTTGTCGCCGCAATGGTCCAAGAGCGCCGCACGATCGAAGACCCCGCGCACAGCCTTTTCTTTCGTCGGCGATGTATAGACTCGGTACTGGTCGGCAGGAGCTGCGCTCCCCTTCGAATGCGCACCCTTAAATAGCTGATCGATGTATTTGGGATAGCTGGGCGCGGCCTTGAATCCCTGCATGAACTGTTTTAATTCAATTGTCTCGGCTCCTGGAATTGGTGAACCATCACGCCTGTACCAGTGCCCTTCTGGCGCGAGCCCAACTAGCTCTGTCGGGATCGGCCACCTTTTGTGCCTCGCCCACTTAATATAGACGGCTGGTTTTACTTTCCGTTGTCTCAGATAGTCGCCGAGCTCCCATTTGATAAAAGGTAAGTGCGTTGGCAGTTTGCCGCTCGGCTCGTCTTCAAATAGGCGCGTGGCGTCTTTGCTTTGCTCGTAAAGTTCGTTGAACTTGGCGAGCAGTGGGGCGCTGACAATCGCGCTGCGCAACGTCTCTAAACCAACATCCTGTTTGTTCGCGTCTGGATTGGGCTCAATGCCGACAAGCAGGGAAACACTCTGCCAAATCGTCCACAAATCACGCTTGACCCATTGGGAATAGTTGGCCGGCTGGTCCGCTGCTGGCTTTGCTGGCCGGGGTCGTGTTTGTTTCTTCGCCTTCTTTGGTGTATTGCTCATCGCGCCCTCTCTAGGCACTTGTGAAAATGCCGCGCTAGCCCTAACGGCTCACTGCGCGGCGTTGACAATTACTCCGCCGATTCGACGCCGTAGAGCCAATCTTCGGCAAACCCATACGCACCGCTCCCGTTCCGTTCCATACAGTCGTCGATGCGCTTGAGACAGAGCATTGACAGGTTGACAACAACTGTTTGCAAGCTCTCGTAATTGTTCGCGCCAACGTCAAGGTTGGCAGTCTCATAAATCGCAACCAGCGGATCAACGAGGGCGCTCATGCGCTTCACAAGCTCGTCCGCAGTTAGCGGCTTCTTGGCCTCCGTTTCCCTTGTGGCCTTCCGTTTTTCCGTGGCTTCCTTTTCCTCCTCCCTTTGCTGTCGTGCCGCGTCGATTTGCAGATTGGCCTTTTGTATCGTCTCGCGGATTAGGTCGTCTGCGAGCCCTCTGACGCGCGGATCGTACCTATCGAGCGGTGCTGCGTTTCGCTGCTTCGCCCCTTTGGTGGGCTTGCTGGTCTTGCGTTTCGTTGTGGTTGCTTTCGCCATGATGGTCATCCCCTATCAAACTCGGTTGCGAAGTTTCCCATCGCGGGCGCGTCGGAGAGCCGTTGCAGTGAAGCATCAACTCCCTTGAATGCGGAGCGAGCTAGGTCCGCGATAGCGGTTAGATAGAACGCCCGGTCGTTTACGTCGTCTATGTCGATTGCATCTATCGCAAGGCGACGGATCGACAACAACGTGTATCCGACGTCGTTCAGCCTGCCCTCTACTGCTGTGTCTCTCTTTGCTTTTGCTATGATGGTCTTAGCCATGGCTCCGCCTCTCTTTAGGTGGGTGATTGGTTAGGGGACCGGAACGTTTACGCGCTCCGGTTCCCCGCTTTCGCCGACTGGCGATCCTTACTTTCTGATGATTGACGAAACTTTCTGCAGCCCATATGCTGCGCTTAGCCGTTGTATCCCCATCCCCCTGTGGATGCACCGGCTTGGCGGTCGGGTCGCGTTTCCCGTGGCTCGTCCGCCTTCTCATTTTCTTCGGTCTAGCTCGCGGCCTTCGCCGCCTTCATTGGCACTACGTTATCAATCGCCAGGGCGTCGATGTAGTCCGCCCAAGCCTGCAACAACTTCCGGCGAGTCTCCCGATGTTCCGAGCGGTCGTAAGCCGCCTTGGTGTTATCCGTCTCGGCGTGCGCTAGCTGCTTCTCTATCACTTCGGAGCGCCACTGCCCGGACTCGTTGGCCCACGTCGAAAACAGCGAGCGGCAACCGTGGCCGGTCATCTGTCCCGCGTAGCCGGCGCTCTTGGTAATGAAATAAAGGATTGCGTTTTCGCTGATGGGCTTAGGCGTTGCCATGCTCCGCGTGACGATGGGAAAGACGTAGCCGTATTCTTTCGTGACCGGCTTGAGCTGGCGGAGGATAGCCGCTGCCTGCGTTGATAGCGGTACCCAATGCGGCCGGCGCGACTTCATGCGCTCGGCGGGTATGAGCCATTCCGGGTTGTCGCCGTCCAAGCCCTTGAACTCAGTCCACTTCGCGCCCCTCACTTCCCCCGTGCGCGTCGCCGTCAACAGCAATAGCCAGAAAGCAGAGGTAACGATAGGCGTTGCGTAGATCGCCCGCATACGCTTTACGAACTCACCCAACTCGCGCGGGGTAAGGGACGCGTGGTGCTGTTTGGGGTTGCTCTTGCGCAGTTGGCGCTTGAGTGCGGCGTATTGGTCTTTGACTACTGCGGTCGGGTCACCAGTAACAAGCCCTTGGATGGCGGCATAACGGAAGATCGCCCCGAGGCGTTGCTTTACCCGGTCTGCCGTCTCTATCTTGTTGTCGTTGAGCAGTAGCGCCAGGATAGAAAGCACGTCGGCGGCCCTTATGTCGGCTACCTGTTTCTTTCCGATATGCGGTAAGACGTGATCCTCTATTGATTGCCAAACACTGTCCGAGTGCTCGGGCGTCCACGTCTTAGCGTGGAGCGTGTGCCACTCCTCCGCCATAGCGCTAAACGTCGCTGCCTCGGTGCGCTTCGTCGCCCGTAGTCGGGCGCGTGCCTCGATGGCCTCACGACGCGATATAACGGCCTGTGCGCGCTTCTGCTCCTGCTCCGCTGCCTCGGTGGCCCGCTGAGTCTTGCGCAGCTCTGCCGGGTCTTTACCGGCCGCGCGCTGGTCCTTTACTTCCTGGGCTGCCGACTTCGCGGCAGTCAGGGAGAGCGCCGGAAACTCGCCGAGTGCAACCAGTTTTTCTTTGCCGTCATACCGATATTTAACGCGCCACAGCTTCGCGCCGCTCGGGCGCACTTCAACATACAAGCCGCCGCCGGCCCATAGACGAAACGGCGCAGCAGCCTTCGGCTTAGCGTGCTCTATGTCTTTGTGCGTTAGCGCCTTCTTGTGCATCGCTGCCCCGTGCTGCATCTCTCTGCGCAGTATAGTAGCTTGGGGGCAGTTTGAAAGACTTTTAGGTAATAAGATACCCCCGTTTGTGGACGGCCAGCGATAACAGGGCAAGGATACCCCCGGCGATACCCCCGGCTTGGGTTTGACTTTAGCGGAGCGCCGTTGCGCCGCGTTGCTGCTCGGGATGGGGTGATAACTAGAGGGAAAAGCGCCCGGAGGCGGGCCAGCGTGTTACTTACTGGCCCCCGTTGCGCTTCGTTGCTACAAGAAAGTGGTGGAGGCGGCGGGAATCGAACCCGCGTCCGAAAACGCTACACAGTCGGGACTACATGCTTAGCCACATCATTGTGCTCTCGCCCCGGCGCCACTGACGGACAGGCAACGCCGGGACCAGTCACCTTGCTTTAGCGTGTCGTCCAAGTGACCCGGACGCACGCGATCGCTCGAAATGTCCTCGCTGTGACAGTTACATCACCCGGGCTGAGCGCCGCCCGGTGCGAGGTCCGGCGGGATTAAGCCGCCAGAGCGTAGTTTTCGTCGTTCGCAGTTAAGTTTGCGATTGCAGAGGATTCACAAGGTTCTGCACCTTGGCATGCCCCGCGCTGCTTCACAGTCCCCGTCGAAACCAGGTCGCCCCCGGTAACCGGTCCTGCGGCGAGCCTTGCCAAATCTGCTCGCGCACTGGTGTCGATATGATACCACCGCGAGGGCAAGGTTCCTCGCGCGGCTTGCCGTTAGGTTCGTTATATGGAGGCTGCAGAACGCAAGCCAAGAGCCCGCGTCGCTTGGCAAGCACTGAGCCGGTGCGAGCCGGTCGTTGAAAAGGCGTCGGGTACAATGAGCCAGCTCGGAAAACCGTTCTGAACATGCCCATGCCGTTGGTTCCCATCATCCTGTCCGGCGGCGCCGGAACGCGCCTGTGGCCGCTGTCGCGCGAGACCGCGCCGAAGCCTTTCCTCGTCCTGCCGGATGGCGAGACGCTGCTCGGCAAGACCGCCGCCCGCGCCGTGGCGCTGCCCGACGTCGCCGGACTCGTCGTCATCACCAACCGCGATTATTACTTTCAGACCAAGGACCAGTTCTCGGCCGCGATCGACAATACGCCTGCGCGCGTTGCCTATCTGCTCGAGCCTTTCGGGCGCAACACCGGGCCGGCGATCGCGCTCGGCGCGCTCTACGCTGAATCGCAGTACGGTGCCGATGCGATCCTGCTTGTGCTGCCGTCCGATCATCTTATCCGCGATGGCGGCGCGTTCACCGCAGCCGTCGATCGCGCCAAGACCCTTGCCGCGGCGGGATGGATCGTGACTTTCGGCATCGGCCCGACGCATCCCGAGACCGGGTACGGCTACATCGAATGTGGCGAGACGCTTGGATCGGGTGATGCGTTTCGCGCCGCGCGCTTTATCGAAAAGCCGCCGCTCGCTGATGCGGTGGCGTTCCTGACCGCCGGCAGCTACGTCTGGAACTCGGGTATGTTCTGCTTCACGCCCGCGACGATACTCGCGGCATTCCGCGACCACGCGCCGACGATGTACGAAGCGGCAAAGAGCGTGTGGCATGGGCTGCGCGCCGGCGCCGACGCATCGATGCTGGAGATCGATGCCGCGCTGTTTGCCGCCGTGCCGGACATTTCGATCGACTACGCGGTGATGGAAAAGGCCGATCGGGTCGCGGTCATCCGCGGCGGTTTCGACTGGAGCGACGTCGGCTCGTGGCAGGCAGTCTCGGCGCTGACCGAGCCGGACGCCGCCGGCAATCGCGGCCAGGGCGAACGCGTGTCGATCGGCACCCGGGATACGTTCGTCCATGCCGGCGACCGCGTCGTCGCCACCGTCGGCGTAGACAATCTGGTCATCGTCGACACCCCGGATGCGGTGCTGGTCGCACACCGCGATCACCTGCAGCGCGTCCGCGAAGTCGTCGGCGAGCTGAAGGCGCGCGGCCACGATGCCTACAAGCTGCACCGGACCGTCGCCCGGCCGTGGGGCGCATACACGGTGCTGCAGGAAGGGCCCGGATTCAAGATCAAGCGCATCGAGGTCAGACCGGGCGGTGCGCTGTCGCTGCAGCTCCACCATCGTCGCGGCGAGCATTGGGTCGTTGTCAGCGGCGAAGCGCGAGTCACCAACGGCGATCGCGTTTATCCGGTTCACGTCAACGAATCGACTTTCATTCCGATCGAGACCCGGCACCGGCTCGAGAACCCCCGCGACGAGCCGTTGATCATGATCGAAGTGCAGTGTGGCGATTACCTGGGCGAAGACGACATCGTCCGCTTCGACGATCAGTACGGCCGCGTCGCACATTGAGGTCTCCGTCGCCGGCGTCCAGCCCGCCGCCGTTCGTTCCCCTTCCCCGCCTTCTGCCCGCCGTACCGCTCCCCGGGCGGAAGGCCGTCGCACAGCCATTCGCCGGTTCCGCCGACGCGCTGGCCCTATCGCAAGCTGCGACTGAAGCTGCGAAGCGCGGGCAGCTCGTCGCCGTCGTCTGCGCCGACGCGCTGGCCGCGCAGCGGCTGGCCGCCGAAATCGCGTGGTTCGCTCCGGCGCTCAAGCTCGCGGTCTTGCCCGACTGGGAGACGCTGCCGTACGATCATTTTTCGCCCCATCAGGACCTGGTGTCGGAGCGGCTGGCGACGCTCTACCGCATGTCGCGCGGCGACTGCGATATGGTGATCGTCGCGGCGACAACGGCGCTGTATCGCTTCGCGCCACCGTCGTATCTCGCGGCGTTCACGTTTTTTATCGAGCAGGGCGAAACGCTCGACGTCGATCGCCTGCGCTCGCAGCTCGCGCTGGCCGGCTACCAGCATGTCACGCAGGTCGTTTCCCCGGGCGAATTCGGCATACGCGGCGGCTTGATCGACCTGTTTCCAATGGGCAGCCCGCTGCCCTACCGCATCGACCTGTTCGACAACCAGATCGAATCGATCCGCACCTTCGACGTCGACAGCCAGCGCACCGTCTACCCGGTGCCGCGGGTGCGGTTGCTTCCGGCGCGCGAGTTTCCGCAGGACGAAGCCGGTCGCACGCGCTTTCGTGGGCGGTTTCGCGAAGTATTCGAAGGCGACCCGTCAAAGTCGCCGTTGTACAAGGATGTGTCCAACGGCGTCATGCCCGCCGGCATCGAGTACTACCTGCCGCTGTTTTTCGACGCGACTGCGACGCTGACCGAGTATCTGCCGGCGGAGGCTCTGGTCTGCCTGCACGGCGACGTGCCCTCGGCGATCCGGCGTTTCTGGGAAGACACCGATGCGCGCTACCGGCTGTTGCGCGGCGATCGCGCGCGGCCGCTGCTCGCGCCGAACGAGTTGTTCGTGCCGGAGGACGAGTTCCATCGCGTACTGAAGCCGTTCGCCCGCATCGAGCTCGCGTCCGACGAAACGGCGGCATCCGACGCGCGCACGGCCCCGGCGTCTACCGATACTGCAACCAAGCGCCCGATCGAAGGCATCGATGCCGACGCCGCTGCGCCGCCTGCCGCTGAAGTCACCGCGCCCGCCAGGACGTCGCGACACGGACCGGCCACGCACGCGCTGCCTGCCGTCCAGGTCGATCGCCGCGCCGACGATCCGCTGCGCGCGCTCAAACGCCACGTGACGACCACGCGCGAACGCATATTGATCGGGGCGGAGAGCCTCGGGCGCCGCGAAACCATGCAGCAGTATTTCGCCGAATACGGATTCAAGCCGGCGCTGGTCGCCGACTGGGCCGAGTTCATCGCCGGCGACGCGAGCCCGGCCCTGGTCGCGAGTCCGCTCCATGCCGGTTTCGTCTGGCCCGAAGCCAACATCGCGCTGATCACCGAGGCCGAGCTCTACGCGGGCGTCGTGCGGCGACCGGGCAAGCGCGATGTGCGGCGCAGCAACGTCGACGCGATGCTGCGCGATTTGTCCGAGGTGCGGGTCGGCGATCCGGTCGTGCACGAGCAGCATGGCATCGGTCGCTACCTCGGCCTCACCACACTCGATCTGGGCGACGGTCCGAACGAATTCCTGCATCTGCTGTACGCGAACGACGCTAAACTGTACGTGCCGGTATCGAGTCTCCATCTGATCAGCCGCTACAGCGGCGCATCGCCCGATGCGGCGCCGCTGCACGAACTCGGCAGCGGGCAATGGGACAAGGCGAAGAAAAAAGCGGCGCAGCGCGCGCACGACACCGCAGCCGAGCTCTTGAACCTCTACGCGCAGCGTGCCGCCCGGCAAGGACACGCGTTCAAATACGATCTGCACGAATACGAGGCATTCGCCGCGGGCTTCGGCTTCGAGGAAACGCCCGACCAGGCGGCGGCGATCGAGGCGGTGATCCGCGACCTCACCTCGGGCAAGCCGATGGACAGGCTGGTTTGCGGCGATGTCGGATTCGGCAAGACCGAAGTGGCGCTCCGCGCGGCGTTCGTCGCAGTGGCCGACGGCAAGCAGGTGGCGGTGCTCGTGCCGACGACCCTGCTGGTCGAGCAGCATTTCCAGACCTTCTCCGACCGTTTCGCCGACTTGCCGGTCAAGCTCGCCGAACTGTCGCGCTTCCGCTCGGCGGCCGAGATGAAGACGGTGCTGGAGGGTCTTGCCAGCGGACGCATCGATCTCGTCATCGGCACGCACAAGCTTATCCAGCGCGACGTGAAGTTCCAGCGCCTCGGTCTGGTGGTGATCGACGAGGAGCACCGCTTCGGCGTGCGGCAGAAGGAGCAGCTGAAACGGCTGCGCGCCGAGGTCGACGTGCTGACGCTGACGGCGACGCCAATCCCGCGCACGCTGGCGATGTCGCTCGAGGGCCTGCGCGACTTTTCGGTGATCGCCACCGCGCCCGAGCGGCGCCTGGCGATCAAGACCTTCGTCTCGCAATACTCGCCCGGCATCGTGCGTGAAGCGTGCCTGCGCGAGCTCAAGCGAGGCGGGCAGATCTACTTCCTGCACAACGACATCGACACGATCGCGACAATGGGACAGAAGCTCGAGTCACTGATGCCCGAGGCCCGCATCGCGATCGCACATGGTCAGATGCCCGAGCGCGAGCTGGAGCGGGTGATGCGGGATTTCTACCAGCAGCGGTCCAATCTCTTGCTTTGCTCGACGATCATCGAGACCGGCATCGACGTGCCGACCGCCAATACGATCATCATCCATCGCGCCGACAAGTTCGGCCTGGCGCAGCTCCATCAGCTGCGCGGCCGCGTCGGGCGCTCGCACCACCAGGCGTACGCCTATCTGCTAACGCCGCGCGAGGAAGCGCTTTCGGTGCAGGCCAAGAAGCGCCTCGAAGCGATCCAGCTGATGGAGGACCTGGGCTCCGGCTTCTACCTCGCGATGCACGACCTCGAGATCCGCGGCGCCGGAGAGGTCCTCGGCGACGAGCAGTCGGGTGAGATGCAGCAGATCGGCTTTCAGCTCTACACCGAAATGCTCAAGGCCGCCGTCGATTCGCTGCGCTCCGGACGCGAGCCGAATCTCAACGACCCGATGGGCGTCACCACCGAGATCAACCTGCATGTTCCGGCGCTGTTGCCGGAGACCTACTGCAACGACGTGCACGAGCGCCTGGTGCTCTACAAGCGGCTGGCCAATTGCGACACCGCGGCCGAGCTTACCTCGATGCAGGAGGAGTTGATCGACCGCTTCGGCCTTCCGCCCGAACAGGCGCAGGCGCTGCTCTATTGTCATCGGCTGCGACTTCTGGCCAAGCCGCTCGGCGTGATCAAGGTCGATGCCGGCCCCGAGCGCTCGCAAGTTCTGTTCGGGCCGAAGCCGCCGTTCGATGCCGGCAAGCTGATCGCGCTGATCCAGAGGGACGGCCGCTACCGTTTCGCCGGCCAGGATCGCGTACGGATCGAGCGCGCCGCGCCGGCGATCGAAGATCGGGTCGGGCTGATCGAAGAATTTTTAGGCAGACTGCGATGACTGCCGCGCCCGCGCTGCCGCCGCAGCTGCACGTCTTCGTCCGGGACTGGCTTTCGTCGAACAACATTTTGCTCAAGAGCCGGGATGGCCACGTGCTGATCGACTCCGGTTACGTGCGCCACGCGCCGCTGACGCTGGCCCTGCTCGCGACGTCTGCCGGCATCGGCGCCGAGCCGCTTGCGCGGCTGGTCAACACCCACTGCCACAGCGATCACATCGGCGGCAACGCGACGATCCAGGCGCATTACCGGTGTCCGATCGCACTGCCACAAGCCGAAGCGCTGCTGGTCGACCGCTGGGACGAGACGGCACTGCTACTAGGCTATTGCGACCAGCGCACAGACCGCTTTCGCTACGACGAAATCATCCAGCCAGGCGAGACGCATGTCTGGGGTGGGCTCGAATGGCGCGCGCTGGACGCGCCCGGTCACGACATGGCCGCGCTGGTATTTCACAATCCCGAGCACGGCATCCTGATCTCGGGCGACGCGTTGTGGCAAAACGGCTACGGCTTTGTGATGCCGCGCGAAATCGACCCGCGCGCGCTGCCGGCGACGCGCGCGACGCTGGAGATGCTGGCCGCGCTCGACATACGCATCGTGATCCCCGGTCATGGCGAGCCGTTCACCGATGTCACCGGCGCACTCGACCGCGCGTTTCAACGCACAACCGCGTTCGAAGCCAGCAGCCTGCGGGTCGCCAAGCACGCGCTGAAAGTCGTCTTGAGCTTTGCGCTGCTCGACCAAAGGCGCCTGCCGCTGGCCGAAATGCCGGCCTATGTCGAACGCGTCGAGATTTACCGCCAGTTCAACCAGCACTTTTTCCGCCTCGCGCCCGAGGCGCTGGCGGAGATGCTGATCGCCGAGCTCGAGCGGGCGGGCGCCGTCCGTCGCGAGGCAGGGTGGCTGTTAGCCGCGTGAGCGGCCGACGCGAGATCGAGAGTCGCGGAACCGACCGAAGGAGGCTGCCGCATGAGCGGCGGAGCATCGCGCGGCGTCAGCCGCGAAATTGCGCCGCGACGCTCTTGATGCCGGTCAGCAGCATTTCCACGGCGACCGCGGTGAGCACCAGTCCCATCAGTCGCTCGAACGCGCGCATGCCGCGCTCGCCCAGCAGACGCTGCAGCCGGCCGGCGGCAAGCAGCACCAGCGTCGTCACCGCCATCGCCAGCGTCAGCGCGAGCAGCCACACGTCGATGTGCTCGGGCTCGCGCGAAGCCATCAGCATCACGGTCGCGAGCGCAGACGGTCCGGCGATCGCCGGTATCGCCAGCGGCACCAGCAGAGGCTCGCTATCGGTCGTGTCGCCGAACACACCATCGGGATGCGAGAAAACCATGCGCAGGGCAATCAGGAACAAAATGACCCCGCCCGCGATCGAAAGCGATGTTTCGGAGACATGCATCAGCATCAGGAAACCGCGGCCGCCGAACAGGAAGGCAAGCAGCACCGCGTAGGCGATCACGCATTCGCGCAGCACGACCCAGCGACGGCGGGCCGAAGGTGTCGCCTGCAGCGCGCTGACGACCAGCGGCACGTTGCCGAACGGGTCGATCACCAGGATCAGCAGGATCGCCGCGGACAGGAGCTCGGATAGCATCTTGGGATGCGCGACCTCGACTTGAGGCCGCAGTATATCGCCGTATCGTGGCTCCGCGCCGCGGCCGCTGGCATAATCGAAGACTTTCGCACATCTCATCCCGGAGCATTCATGGCTCGCTTCCCCTTTGCTGCGCGGTGTTTCCCGGCGCTGCTCGGTTTTCTGATCGCGGGCACGGCATTCGGCCAGGCAAAGCTGCCACCGCCTCCTGCGCAGCCTGCCAGCGATACTTACTTCGGGACGACGGTCGCCGATCCGTACCGCGCGCTCGAAGACCTGAAGAATCCCGAGGTCGCTGCGTGGATGAAGGCACAGGCCGATGCCACGCGATCGGCGCTCGACCGCATTCCGCAGCGCGCGGCGATCCTCAAGGAAATCCAGCGCTACGGGGACGATACCGCGGCGCGCGTCACCGGCGCGCAGCCGAACAACGGCGACTACTACTATCTGAAGCGATTTGCCACCGACAACTCGCTCAAGCTGTACATGCGACATGGGGCCGGCGGCAAGGAGCGCCTGTTGATCGATCCCGACAAGCATGCGACCTCTCCGGGCACGCATTACGCGATCGATTACTTCCAGCCCTCGCCGGATAACAAGTACGTCGCCTACGGCATCTCCGAGGGAGGATCCGAGGAAAGCGTGCTGCACGTTTTCGACGTCGCGGCCGGCAAGGACACCGCCGATGCGATCGATCGCGCACTTTTCGCGTCGCCTTCGTGGCTGCCTGACGGCACGCTGGTCTACAGTCGGCTGCAGAAGCTCGGCCCCGACATGCCGGTGACGGCGAAGTACCTGAACCAGCGCGCGTACCTGCATCGCCTGGCAAGCAATCCCGACGACGACGACGCGCTGTTCGGTGCCGGCGTCGTCCCGGACATCGCGCTCGAACCGGTCGAGAACGTTGCCGCCGGTCACGTTCCGGGCTCTTCCTACGTTTTCGCGCTGGTCGTAAAAGGCGTGCAGCGCGAAGCCAAACTGTATGTCGCGCCGCTCGCCTCGCTGGCCGGCGACAAAAGGCCGTGGCGCAAGGTCGTCGATTACAGCGACGGCGTCACCGATCTGGCGATCCACGGCGACACGATCTATCTGCTTTCGCACAACGGTGCGGCGCACTTCAAGGTGCTGCGCATGGATCTGGCCAAGGGTGACATCGCGACCGCGGAAGTCGTCATTCGCGAGAGCGACAACGTCATCACCGGCCTCGCCGGAGCCAAGGACGCACTGTATGTCCGGCGCATGAAGGGCGGCATCAGCAACCTGTTGCGGCTCGACTACGCCGCCGGCGCGAAGGCCACCTCGATCAAGCTGCCGTTCGCCGGAGACATGGACGCGCTCGCCGCCGACCCGCGCCTGCCCGGCGCGCTGTTCGAAGCCGGGAGCTGGACACGCTCCAACTCATGGTACGAGTACGACCCAAAGCGCGGGACGGTCACCGACAACGGCCTGCAACCCAAGGGCAAATACGACGCGCCCGCCGACCTGGTCGCGACCGAACTGAGCGCGATGGCGAAGGACGGCACGCTGGTGCCGCTGTCGATCGTGCACAAGCGCGGTATCAAGCTCGACGGCAACAATCCGACGTTGCTCTACGGCTATGGCGCCTACGGCATCTCGCAGCTTCCATTCTACCGCCCGACGTTCCTTCCCTGGTTCGAGCGCGGCGCCATTCTGGCGGTCGCGCACGTGCGCGGCGGCGGCGAAAACGGGGAGGATTGGTACAAGGCCGGATACAAGGCGACCAAACCGAATACCTGGAACGATGCGATCGCCTGCGGCGAGTGGCTGATCGCCAACAAGTACACGACATCGGCCAGGCTCGCGATCTGGGGCGGCAGCGCGGGCGGCATTTTCGTCGGCCGCTCGATCACCGACCGGCCCGAGCTCTTCGGTGCGGCGATCGACCAGGTGCCGGCCTCCGACATGCTGCGCTTCGAGACGACGGCGAACGGCGCACCCAACGTTCCGGAATTCGGCTCAGTCAAGACCGAAGAAGGCTTCAAGTCGCTGCTGGCGATGAGCCCGTACCATCACATCAAGGATGGCGTGAAGTACCCGGCGGTGCTGGTCACGACCGGCATCAACGATCCGCGCGTCGACGCCTGGGAGGCGGGCAAGATGGCGGCGCGCCTTCAGGCGGCATCGTCGAGCGGCAAGCCGGTCCTGCTGCGCATCGATTACGACGCCGGCCACGGCATAGGCTCGACCAAAAAACAGGCCTACGAAGAGCGTGCCGACGTGTTCGCCTTCCTGTTCTGGCAGTTCGGCGTACCTGGCTTCCAGCCCTGAATCATGCCGCGCGTCAATGCAGCTTGACGCGCGGCTCCATGCGGCGGCGCAGAAAGCGCCCGACGGTGTCGAGCGCCACGCGAAAGTAGCCGTGAATCGACGCCTGGTGCAGTTTGTATAGCGACGCGTACATCGCGCGCGCGATCAGCCCCTGGATCAGCATGCTGCCGCCGATCAGCCTGCCCATCAGGTTGCCTACGGCCGACAATTCGCCCAGCGACACCAGCGAACCGAAATCGCGAAAATGGAACTCGGGCAGCGGCTTTCCGCCGAGGCGCGCCCGCATCGTGCGCACCAACAGCGCCGCCTGTTGCCGCGCCGCCTGTGCTCGCGGCGGCACCAGTGCCCCTTCTTTGCCGCGCCCGAGCCAGGGCGCCGCGGCGCAATCGCCCAAGGCGAAAATGTCGGGATCGCGCGTCGTCTGCAAGCTTGCCGTGACGACCAACTGATTCGCGCGATTGACTTCCAGACCGTCCAGCTTGGCCAGCAGCGGCGGCGCCTGAATGCCGGCGGCCCATACGATCAGATCGGCGCGAAGCGTCGCGCCGTCGGCGGTGTGCACGCCCTCCTCGTCGACGGCAACGACGCGCTCGTTGGTGCGCACGGCGATGCCCAGCCTGCCCAGAAGCTCGGTCGCCGCTTTGGCGATGCGCTCGCCCAGTTGCGGTAGGATGCGCGGCGCCGCCTCGAGCAGCGTGAGGTGAATGTCGCGGGCCGGATCGAGCTTGTCCAGCCCGTAAACGGCATGGGTGCGGGTCGTCTGGCGTATTTCCGCCGCAAGCTCGACACCGGTTGCACCCGCACCGATGATGACGATGTCGACATGCGACGTGCGCCCTTCGGCCGCTTCGCCGTCCGCGCGCACCGCCGCAGCGAGCAGGCGGCGATGGAAGCGTTCGGCATCGAGCGGCGTGTCCAGCGAAATCGCGCAGGCCGCGACGCCCGGAATACCGAAATCGTTGGTCGTGCTGCCGACGCAGAAGATCAGCGTGTCGTACGGCACGATGCGCTCGGGCAGGATCTGCCTGCCGTCGTCGTCGTCGACCGAGCTTAGCTTCAACTCCCGCCGGGCGCGATTCAAGCCCTCGACGGCACCCTGGCGAAAGCGGAAGTCGTGCCAGTACGCAACGGCCAGATAGTCGACGTCGTGCGCGGTGGCGTCCATCCGGCCGGCGGCGACCTCGTGCAGCAACGGTTTCCACACATGCGTTTCGGCGCGATCAACCAGCGTCACCGCAGCCTTGCCATGGCGGCCGAGCTTGTCGCCGAGCGCGGCCGCCAGCGGCAGGCCGCCGGCGCCGCCGCCGACGATGACGATCCGATGCGGGGTCGCCGCTGCCGTCGGAACGATGGCTTTGTCGTCAGTCACCACGCACCGTCCCTTCGCGGCGCGAATCGGCGGCGCCGCGCCAGCGCCCGGCCACGCGCACGATGACCTGCAGGCCGCTGTTCTGGTCGACGATTCGCGTCGCCTCGCCCAGTGCCTCGAGCTTGGGCGCAAGCGCTTCCGCGCTCGTGCCCCGCTCGAGTTCGGTCGGGCCGTTGCGGCTGCCGATATTGGGCAGATCGATGGCGGCCTGCGGATCGAGACCGCGGTCGAGCAGGGCGATCAACGTTTTCGTGACGTAATTGATGATGGCGGGCCCCCCGGGCGAGCCGGCGACCACGATGACCCGCCCTCGCGCGTCGTAGACGATCGTCGGCGCCATCGCCGAGCGAGGGCGCTTGCCGCCCTCGACCCGATTGGCGACGGGGCGGCCGCCTTCGGAGGGCGCAAAAGCAAAATCGGTTAACTCGTTGTTGAGCAAAAATCCGCCGGCGGTCATCAGCCTGCTGCCGAACGCGTCCTCGATCGTCGTCGTCATCGCGACGGCATCGCCGTAGCGATCGACGATCGAAATGTGCGAGGTCGACGGCATTTCCAGCGCGTCGCCCCGGCCGAAGGCGGCATGGTCCTCCGTGGCGATCGGCGGCGGCGTGCCGGGCGCGGCGTAGCCGAGGCTCGAATCGAGCCGGATCAGGCGCGAGCGCTCGCGCAAGTACGCGCGATCGGTGAGCCCGGCCGGGACGGCGACGAAATCCGGGTCGGCTACGTAGACGTCGCGGTCGGCGTAGGCGAGCCGCCCCGCTTCGCTGAACAAATGCGCGCTCAGCAAGTCGTTGCTGCCGATCGACGCCATGTCGAATCGTTCCAGCATCCCCAGCATCTGCAGCACCGCGATACCGCCGGAAGATGGCGGCGGCACGCCGCAGACGCGGTAGCTCCGGTATCGGCCGCAGACCGGCTTGCGAACGCGGGCTTTGTAGCTCGCAAGATCGGCGGTCGTCAGGTCTCCCGGGTTGGCGGCGTAGCCGTCGGCCGTCAGCACGATGTCGCGCGCGATCTCGCCAACGTAAAGAGCGTTCGCGCCTTCGCGGGCTATGCGCCTCAACGTGGCGGCGAATGCCGGATTCCTCAAACGCTGCCCGGCGGCGAGCGGTGTACCGTCAGCGTTATGGAAATAAGCCCGCGCGCGTTCCTGCAACAGATGCGTCTCGGACGCGATGGTGCCGCTTAACCGCCGACTGACGACAAAACCCTGCTCGGCCAGCCGGATCGCCGGTTCGAACAGGATCGGCCAGGCGAGTCTGCCATGGCGCCGGTGCGCCAGTTCCAGCATCCGGAGGGTTCCGGGAACGCCGACCGAGCGTCCGCCGACGACGGCATCGAAAAAACGCAGCGGCTGTCCTGCCGCGTTCAGGAAGCGATCGGGCCGCGCCGCCGCCGGTGCGGTTTCGCGGCCATCGTAACCCAGAAGCGTCTTTTTCCGCGCGTCGTGAACGAGCATGAATGCACCGCCCCCGATGCCCGACGATTGCGGTTCGACCAGGTTCAGCACCATCTGCACAGCGATCGCCGCGTCCACCGCGCTGCCACCCCGATCCAGAATCGCCTGCCCGGCGTCGGTGGCAAGCGGGTTGGCGGTCGCGACCATCTGGTGCCGCGCGCTGACGGTGTGCTTGGTCGTCCATCCCGAAGGCTGTTCCGGGGCCCGCGCAGCGGCGGTAAAGGCGAGCGCCAGGCCGAGGAACAGCGCTGCCAGGGCACAGCGGCGCTTCGGATACGGGGGGGTCACCTGCCAATTCTACCCCGCCCTCCGAGACTCCCCGGCGCCGGCAGGCTTGTCCCCCGCGTCAGCCGGGTCGGATGGAATGCCGGCGCCCGCTGTAAGTTTTGGCAGGTCGCTTCGACCAAAGGCGTGAGCGTGCGACGCGCTCGCGCCCGGTGGAGCGAAACCGGGCCTCACCCCGACATCCACTACAGGAAGGAGCACAACATGACGATGAACCAGACCGTGAAGGCACTGTCGTTTGGCGCGATGCTGGCTATTGCCGCGCTGTCGGCGCCGGTGGCGCTGGCCGACGACACCGGCCTGTCCCCGTTCTCGATGGACATGAAAAAGATGGCGAACAAGGAAGGCATGATCACCAAGAAAGACTTCATGGCGATGATGGAAAAGCGCTTCGACATGATGGACAAGGGCAAGAAGGGCATGATCTCGACCACAGATGCAATGAAGATCTTTTCGGACAAGCCGTAACAGAATCGTCCGCCGCGACCCGAACCCGAAACGGGTCTGGCGTCGCGAGAAGACATCGGCAACAAGGACAAGGGTGGCTTCGTGCCGCCCTTGTCCGTTTCTGAAGCACACGCCACCGGCGCAGGCAACGTTGCAAGAAACCGCCGATCGCGGCATCCTGCAACTGATGAGCCGTTCACTTCTCCCCGAGGCCGTCGAGCGCTACGTCGCGCAGGAGAGCGCGCGCGAAACCGCGGTGCAGCGCCGGCTTCGTGCGGAAACGGCGCGAATGCCGCATGGCGTGATGCAGATCGGCGCCGACCAGGGCGCGCTGCTGGCGTTGCTGGCGCGACTCGTCGGCGCGCGCCGTGCGATCGAGATCGGAACGTTCACCGGCTACAGCGCGCTGGCGGTCGCATCGGCGCTGCCGGCGGACGGCAAGCTCATCTGCTGCGATGTCAGCGAGCAATGGACGAACGTCGCCCGCCGCTACTGGCAGGAGGCCGGCCTCGCCGACCGCATTGAACTCCGTCTTGCGCCCGCGACCGACACGCTCGCAGCGCTGTTAAAAGACGGCGGCGCCGAAACGTTCGACCTGGCGTTCATCGATGCCGACAAGTCGAACTACGACGCCTATTACGAAGCCTGCCTCAAGCTCATCCGGCCCGGCGGCGCGATCGTGCTCGACAACATGCTCTGGTCGGGGAAGGTCGCCGATTCTGCCGTGCATGACGAGGATACCGATGCGCTGCGCGCGCTCAACGCCAAAATCCGCGATGACGGCCGCGTCGATGCCTGCCTGCTCACTGTCGGCGACGGCGTCATGCTGGCCAGGAAGCGCTAAAGTGCCGTCCGACCGGACGACAAGCATTCCGGACGAGCATCCAGGAAAAAGGCCGACCCGCGGGTCGGCCTTTCCACGTCTCTCAAACAAGCGCTATTTTTTCGGTGCGGCGTCCGCCGCTGGCGCGGCCCCCGTCGTCGCGACCGCCGCTGCCGGCATGGTGATCGACGCCGGAGCGCCGCCGATTTTTCGATCGGCGCCGTGCAGCGCGAGCAGCGGAACGATCATCAGCGCGACGATGTTGATGATCTTGATCAGCGGATTGACTGCGGGGCCGGCGGTATCCTTGTAGGGATCGCNNCGTTGTCCCACGCGCCGCCGCCGGTAGTCATCGAAATGGCAACGAACAAGCCGGTGATGATCGTCCCCATCAGCAGGCCGCCCAGCGCGACCGGGCCGAGCAGCAGCCCCACCAGGACCGGAACCAATACCGGAAGCAGCGACGGGATGATCATTTCGCGAATTGCCGCCTTGGTCAGCATGTCGACGGCGACGCCGTATTCCGGCTTCGCGGTGCCGGCCATGATGCCGGGAATCTCCTTGAACTGGCGCCGCACTTCGACGACGACCGCTCCCGCGGCGCGGCCGACAGCCTCCATGGCCATCGCGCCGAACAGATAGGGGATCAAGCCGCCGAGGAACAACCCGACGATCACCATGTGGTTGGAAAGGTCGAAGCTCACGTTGATGTTCGCACCGGCCAGCGCGTGGGTGTAATCGGCGAAGAGCACCAGCGCAGCCAATCCCGCCGAGCCGATCGCGTAGCCCTTGGTNNATGATGCCGGTCATCGACAGCATCGCCGTCGCGGCGATCGCGATCCCGTAGAGCCCGGCGAGCCAGTACGAGGCCAGGATCGCGATGCATACCGAGATCACCGGCCATGCGGTCGATTTCATCGACACGCCCAGCCCGGCG
>PLYG01000004.1 GCA_003153335.1 Betaproteobacteria bacterium
AAGGAAATTTCCTACATTCACGCGGAAGCCTATCCGGCCGGCGAGCTCAAGCACGGCCCGCTGGCGCTGGTCGACCGCGAAATGCCCGTCGTCGCCATCGCGCCCAACGACGCGCTGCTTGAAAAGCTCAAGTCCAACCTGCAGGAAGTTCGCGCGCGCGGCGGGCAGCTCTATGTCTTCGCGGATGCGGATTCGCAGATCACATCCGACGAGGGCGTGCATGTGATCCGGATGCCCGAGCACTACGGGGCGCTGTCGCCGATCCTCCACGTGCTGCCGCTGCAGTTGCTGGCATATCACACGGCGGTCAAGCGGGGGACGGATGTGGATAAGCCGCGGAATCTGGCCAAGAGTGTGACGGTGGAGTAGGAAGGGACTGCAGGCGGGGTCGGTTGGTGAAAAGAACCTTAAATTTTTCAACAGACTGTTAGATTAGCCCAGCACGCTCCGCGCGATGGAATGCTTCCAGCCGGGTGTGTGAGTCGAGCTTGCGCAGGATGTGCTGGACATGATTGTTGACGGTGGTGCGGCTGATGTGAAGCTGCTCACCTACGGCCGTGGTCGTTACGCCCTTCCCCAGCAGCTTCAAAACCTCGCACTCGCGAGCTGAGAGGTGAGTTTTGCGAGAGGGAGAACGGGTTGATGCAGTCAGAATGGTAGCCTGCCCAGCGGGCAACTCCGTGTTGGTCGCTACGAAATCGCGCGCGAGCAACTCGAGCATGAGCATCTCGAGCCGCTTGCGAACATCGATCTGGCGAACAATGTGTATCGAGTGCCGAGTTGTAGAGTTTTCCCCAGCGGCGATCAACACCGACACATTGCACCACTGCATTCCATTTGCCGTCTGAACTTGCAGATCGAAGTTGCCGATGGGATGGCGCTTGCGGACGGCCTGCTGCGTGGGGCAGTTGGCCGAACACACCGGTCCACGTTCATCCGCTCCTTGAACGATTTCATTGCACTGCCTGCCGATCGCGGCGCGAGCGGATAACGCGAACATCGCTTCCGCTGCGCTGTTCCAGGCGGCAATGCAACCCGAGCGGTCGACCGCAAACGAAGGATCGGCGGTGTTCGCGACCAACTCCATAATTTTAGAATGGCGCATATGCAACCCCATCATCCGGATGATGTGTTCTGATTATTGTACGGAGATGCCAAAAAGGCAATGATTGTCGCGTCGTCGGAAAGTTGACGCAAGTCAACAAGAGGACGAAGGCCGTCACGGTTGTGCGAAAAGCCGGTAAGGCCAAAAAGGTAGCGGCGGCTCGCGCAATGAAACATCGGCAGTGCCGGCGAGAAACTCACGGACCCGGCCCAGCGTGGCTAGCGTCGTTTTATTCATGTCGATCACCATCCTCGGATGATCGACATCAGCCCGGCGTTTCAGGATCAAACCGTATCGGGGAAGGCTATGCCCCACATCATCGTGGTCTATGGGGCTTTTCCGCGCATCTTCGAATGCTGCGGGGGGAGACTTCAAATGTCGGGAAATTTACGGCTGGATACTGGATCGCGCCTACTGAACGCGATTGAATCACCCTCCACTTCGTTGCGCCTGGGGTGGTCACGTCGACTGGTTGCAGCGGGCGCGGCCGCGGCCGATTCTCTGCCGCCCGCAACGTCCGTTGCCCGGAAACGGCTATCGGCCGGATTGGCCGCGGCATTCGTAGCATTGAGCCTGTGGGCGGGGGTTAGCGGTATCGCCGGCGCAACACCCTTGCCGCAGGCGTATTTCAACATGACCCTTCCCGATCCCGATGTGCCGCCTGAGGTTCTTATCGGCGAGACATTCACGTTCAAGGTCCGATTCAAAAACACCGGCAGCGTCGGTTACGCGCCGTTCATCGATCTCGTCCTGAATAACGCTGGCGCGGACCAAAACACTGTGTCTGGACCCTGCGACGGAATTTCCTTCCAGGCAGCAGCAATGGTGCAAATAAACCCGCCCTCAATTCCCTTGGCGGGCATCTCCGTGTCACCCCCCAACCTCGTCAACTGCACCAATTCGCTGCCAACCGTGCCGCACCCCTTCGGTCCCGCTGCGGGCCCAGTGACATTGCAGGGCCTCGGATGGCAACTGGTGACCATCCCGCTTCCGCTCGCCAGCTATTTCTCGAACCAACCCGAGGTCGTCGTCGAAGTCACCGCGCAGGTGCACCAATATGCCGATTTTGGCGTTCCGCTCGAGATTTGCGCCCGCGGCGGTTTTCAGTTTACAAGTCCTACGACGCCACCGTCCATTGTGGAAGCCACCTGGGACTGTCAGTCCGTCACACCCACTATCTTCACGATCAAGAAGGAATATCTTGGTTCGGAGCAGGAGACCGCGACCGGTCCGAACTTCATACACAAGTACAAAATCACATTAGACGTCGCCGCCGGGCAAGCAATCGGGAAGCCCCTGACGATAACAGACTGCCTCCCGAATAACATGGCTTATGAAGGAGGCCTTGGCGTCACTGCGCCGACGAGTTGGATACCTTATGTAGCGACACAGCAGCCGCCCACAGGGACTGTAATCAATCCAAATGGGGACTGCCTGGTTGTGTCATGGCCTAACACCTCCGTAACAGGTGTGCCTGGTCCCGATGCTACCGTAGAGTTCAATTTCTCCATCCGAGATACAGATGCCGACGGCAATCAGATTCTGCAGGATTGTATCCCTGTGCTTATAGCTAATGGCCTCACAGTCAAGGGCAAATGGACTCCGCAAGATCCACGCGACTCGGGGTCGGCGGGAACAGTCACCGGCAGCAATCCGAACGCCAATCAGCTCTACGCCAAGTGCATGGCCATCCAGAAGTCTGTCCAGGTCGATCACGAGTTCCCGGGGGGTGCCGCTGGCCCTACGCCGGGCGATATCTTGAAATATACGCTGAACTTCCAGGTCTCCGACTACAAGAGTATCGGGAACCTGGTGATCACGGATCACCTCTCGGACGGGCAGACGCTTGTTGCGGGCTCGGCACTCGTCACTGCGACCGATCAATCCGGCAACCCGGTGAATTCCTTTCTCTTGCCCGTGACTTCAACGGCGGACCCCTCGTACGAGTGCCTGCGCCCTCCGTTCACTTATCCCATCATAACGGGCGGATCGAAGCTCGTCTTCGACGTTTCGTCGGCGCTGACTTCGGCGGGACACAATACGGGCATACTGATAGGCGGCTG
>PLYG01000155.1 GCA_003153335.1 Betaproteobacteria bacterium
GAAACCTTCTCGGCGGGGATCATGACCTCTTCCGCTTGCTTGTCCGCGAACTCGAAGGCACGCACGATGATCTCCGCCTCGGCGTCGCTGACGATTCCGCCCCTATGCGAATCCGCCAGGATTAGCTTGAGCTCGTCTTCCGTGAGCGGCGCATGTGCGACAACACCATGTCCTATGTGGCGCAGGATCCAGGTCGACGCGCGCTCGAGAACCCGCAGAAAGGGTTTGAGAATGATATGAACGATACGAAGGGGTTGCGCGAAGAGCAGCAGGTATCTCTCGGCGCTCCTGATGGCCAGCAGCTTGGGAACTTGCTCTCCCAGAATGACGTGCAGCATGGTCACGACGAGGAACGCTGCGGCGACCGCCACCGCGTGGTAAGGCCCGCTGACTTGCTCCGCAGCGGGATCGATCCGAAGCAGAAGCTGCGCGACGGCAACTTCCGACAGCCAACCCACCGCCAGGCTGGCGACCGTGATGCCGATCTGCGTCAGCGCGAGATAGTCACTGATGCCATCGACGATAACAATCGCGCTCTTGGCCGCCTCCACGCCTTGCCCGGCCAGTTCCTCCAGGCGAGTGCGGCGGACGCGCACGATGGCGAACTCCGCCGCTACCCATAGTGCGTTAAGCCCTATCAGCGACAGTGCGGCGAAGATCAGGAGCAGGGCCTTCAATCCGGATTCGAACACAGTGATCTCCTGGGGGACTCAGATCCAGCCCGCCGCGCCCCGGTGTTGCGGGCAGGCGGCCTCATCGCCTGTGCGAGCGCGCTTCGCGCGCCGACTATGCCATCGCAGCGAAATGTTGCGCCGGCCAATGGTCTGACCGGGTGCTGCTCACAGCATAACCGATCGTCTTGCTCAAGATGACGCTGCGGTAGGACTTGCCCTCGAGCTGCGCTGTGTCCATCAACCTGAATCCGCGGCGGCCATAGTAGGCGTGCAGATGTCCGGCAGGCTCCGGGGTGTCCAAAGCCAATTCGAGATACTCCCGGCTCCGGGCCCAGGTTTCGGCTGTCCGCAGCAGTGCCTGCCCGACCCCGGTGCCCTGGTAGCTTGGATCGACCGCAAGCTGATGAATGCTGGCCACCTTCGGCTCCCGGTACCAACGCACCGGCGACGCGCGGTCGGCAGCGTGCAACGTGACTGTGCCGACAACTCTGTTCTCTCGGATTGCAACGAAGCAGTCTCCGAGCCGAATGCGCCCTTGCGTCATGTCAATCGTCTGATCGACACAGGTGCAGTTGAGACCGCGGCCCCCCAAGGGGGCGAAGGCCCGGCGCAGCATTCCCGTCAGGTCCTCGATCGAGTCGCTCGGTAGAAGGCGGCGAATTCCGATCGCAGTCATGGCAATCTTCCGGTCACCGACGCGGCCTCAATATCGGTCGCGCCGGCATGCACGTATCCACGCGTGTGCGGTTGCTCTTCGTCGTGAAAATGCGGAGTCAGTGTGTAAAGAATCCACAGAGTGACTACGCAACGGACTCGGTCGTATTGCCCGCGCCATGCTTCGAAATCGAAAAATGGCCCGTCCGCGCTTCCGTGCCTCGGCCGCTGTCACGCCACGCGTTGTACCAGGCGACGATTCCCGCGAAAACCAGAAACACGGCCACCATCCCAAATATGACGAGCGCTCGCAGCAGTAACCAGTTGTGCAATATGTCGTAGTTCATGATTTGCTCCTTTCGAGACTAAACATGAGGGTACTGTAGCCACGAGCAAGTAAAAGGTGTGTCAATATCGATTGCCTTTTCATAAAAATGGTGTAAGCGAGCGACCGCCGGCGGGTTGCCTTTTGGAGTGCGTGACGAAGGGGCCGAAGGGGGCAGCGACGAGGCGTGTCTATACAGTTTTTTTACGAACGATGCATCGACTCTTACACGACATTTATGCGGGACGCGTTAAGCTTCTCGCGTAAACCTGCACGCTTTCGGAGTTCGACCATGCTGCAATCTGCGTACCCCTCAACACCCGTTGCGACACAGTCCCGCCTCAGCGCGACCGCGAGCGCGTCGCGGAACGCCATTGCCGCGACATTGACTCCAAGCGACATCTTTCTCGATCTCGACGTTCCCAACCGGTGCGGGGCGCTGCGAGCGGTCAGTGCGATGATCGAGCGCTCGCAACGGTTAAGTGCACCACCGGTCTTCCGCGCGCTGTGGCGCCGGGAGAAGGCTGGATCTACCGGTGTCGGGGATGGCTTTGGTATCCCGCATGCGCGAATTACCGGAATCACTGATCCGGTGACGGTCTACGTGCGCCTGAAGGCCCCGGTGGACTTCGCCGCGCCGGATGGCAAACGGGTGTCCGAGCTTTTCGTCATTCTCGTTCCCACCGATGGCGACAACGCAAGACACCTGCAACTGCTGTCACTGGTAGCGGAAGCGTTTTCGGATCGCGGTTTCCGCGTCCGCTTGGGCGCAGCAACGGACCCACAGGACGTCCAGTCCGCATTTTCGGAATGGATCAGCGAAAAAGCAACTTGGCACGAAAAAAAGGCCAGCTAAGGGTTCGTTGAAATTATCGGTGATTTGAACAAATCCGTGGTAGAGAGCACAAGCGCCGATGAACGAACGCGAGTTCCACAAGTGCTGGACCACTTCCTGCCCGTCAGTCTGCGTCGGCGAAGCCCGTTCGCAGCATTGCGGCACAGGTTGCCGCTGGCATCGCGTTAGCTATTTGTCATGTGCGCGATACCGCGAAGGTGGAACCGGAACGGACGCCACAGCATCTGGTCGGGATGCCGCGGTGAGTCTGCGTGTGGGGTAGAATATCGCGAACTCCGAACAGGGTATATAGACAGTATTTTTCAAAAAAGGGTTTGATCGATCCAGGATGCTGGAGTTTTTTTCAAGCAGCAGCCGCGATTGATCGGGATGGAAGACTGCTATGCGTAAAGTGCTATTGCCTGTAGATGGTTCGGATTTCGCCTTCCAGGCGGCCCGGTATGTTATCGACTTCATCAAGAAGTACGGTCCCGTTGAGGTTCACGTTGTCAATGTTGAGCCAAAACCGCTGGAGTGGCAGACCCGCGGCATGGAAAACGAAGCGATCAATGATCATCTGGCGAGTATTGCACACACTGTAATGAAACCGGTCCTTGACGCATTGCATGAGGAAGGAATTGCGTACCAGACACACATCAAGCTCGGTGACGTGGGGGACGCATTGGTGACGCTGGCCGAGGAACTTGGCTGCGACCATATCATAATGGGAACTCGCGGAATTGGGGCATTTGCGGCAGTGGGCTCGGTTGCCGGAAAGGTTCTGCACTTGGCGAATGTCCCGGTGATCTGCGTAAAGGGTGAGCCTCCGCACTGATGACCAACCGCCGAGATTATTTGCCAGGCCACGTCCTCCGGTAAGCCGAGCGCACGCCCATTGTAGGGTATCGGATGCGGCTCATAAGGAGGATAGGACATTCAAGCCTATGACCCACAGTATCCTTGACCGCTTCATCACGGTCGATGCCAGTTCATGCCGTTAATCCTCGAAAAAATCCAGTGTTGCGCCGCCCCGCGCGTAGCGGCAAGAAGTTGTCGAGTCAGCGCTGAACAGTGTGCCCTTTAGTTCTCTATCCGTTACTGGGGACTACACAGAATGACCGACACGAACCATTCGCTCCGATTCACCTTGGATAGGCTACCTCGACCGCTAAATCTCCACCCGAGCACCGAGCTCAATCACCCGGTTGGCCGGCAACTTGAAATAGGCGGCGACGTTGCCGACATTGCGCAACATGATTCCGAACAATAGCTTTCGCCAAATCGCCATTCCCTTGCGGGGCACTGGCACCACAGTCGCGCGGCTCAGGAAGTAGGAGGTCTCCAGCGGCTCGAACACAAGGCCACATGCTTTTGATGTTTGCAGATCCCGCGGGAGGTCAACATCGTCCTTAAAGCCGTAGGTGACGGTGATGTGGTAGCACCCCCGCTCCAACGGTTGCACCGATACCCGCTCGCTCACTGCCACCTGCGGGATCTCCCTGTTGACCACCGTCAGGAACACTACATGCTCGTGCAGCACCCGGTTATGGTTGAGATTGTGCAACAGCGCGTGCGGCACGCCGTCAGGATCGGCTGTCAGGAAAATCGCGGTGCCCCCGACGCGATGGGGAGGATACGCGAACAGCGACTCCAGAAACGGCTTCAGCGGCGTAGCTCCTGCGCGTAAGTGCTCTTCGGCAAGCATCATGGCCCAACCGCGCCGCCAGGTAGTCATGATGGTAAAGATGAGCAGCCCGATGGCGAGCGGGAACCATCCGCCCTGGGAAATTTTGAGCAGATTGGCCGAGAAGAACGTGACATCGATGAGAAAGAAGAACCCGGTGACCAGCAAACAGAGCAACCAGCCGTAATGCCAACCGTACCGCGCCACAAAGAACGTCAGAAATGTAGTAACAAGCATGGTGCCGGTTACGGCGATGCCATAGGCCGCCCCGAGATTCGTCGATGAGCCGAATCCAAGTACTGCGGCCACGACCGCGGCAAGCAGCGCCCAGTTGATGGCCGGGACATAGATTTGGCCAATTTCCTTGGCAGAAGTGTGCACGACGTTCATCCGTGGCAGAAACCCCAGTTGGATCGCTTGTTTGGTCATCGAGTAGGTCCCGGAAATCACCGCCTGTGACGCAATCACCGTCGCTACTGTCGACAAAGCCACCATCGGGTACAACGCCCATGACGGAAACAGCCGATAAAACGGGTTCTCTATCGCTTTGGGGTCGGCGAGCAGCAGCGCGCCTTGGCCCAGGTAATTTAACGCCAGCGCCGGAAAGACCAAGGCGAACCAAGCCAGGCGGATCGGGCGAGCACCGAAATGCCCCATATCCGCGTAAAGCGCCTCCGCGCCGGTTAGCGCGAGCACGACAGCACCCAGGGCTACGAAGGCTAGCCAGCCATGGTGCAGGCAGAAGGCGAGACCCTCGAACGGGTTGAGTGCAGCCAGTATTGCAGGTGCGGCAACGACATTGATGAGGCCAATACCGGCCAGCACTGAAAACCAGACCAACATGATCGGCCCGAATACCGCGCCAATTCCGGCCGTGCCCCGCCTTTGCACAAAGAAGAGCGCGATGAGTACAACCAGCGTGATGGGTATCACATAGGGTTTTAGCAGCGGCGTGGCAATCTCCAGCCCTTCGACTGCACTCAGTACCGATATTGCTGGGGTAATCACGCCATCGCCGTAAAATAGTGCTGCTCCGAATGCACCGAGAAGAAGTATCGCATTGCGTAACCGCGGACGGTCGGCCACAGCGGAACTGGCGAGTGTAAGCAGCGCCATGATGCCACCCTCGCCATGGTCGTTCGCCCGCATAATCAGCGTCACATACTTTAGTGACACGACGATCATAAGCGACCAAAAGATGAGCGAGATGATGCCGACCAGATTGGCCGGATCCAGAGCCAGACCACCGGCTGGGTCGAATACGGTCTTAATCACATACAGTGGGCTGGTGCCGATATCGCCGTAAACTACGCCAATCGCAGCGAGTCCAAGGCCCAACAGACCAGCCCGGCGACGTTCGGCGTCCCCGAAAGCCGGAGTTCTGGATTCGATGGTTGCAGGCGTTGGCACGAGAGCTCTATATGTTGTCAAGGAACAGCGGACCGGGAACGATATTCGCAACCGATGCGCAACAGAGCGCGTTGCCATGTTCCTTGGCGATTTGATGATTTGCCGCGCAATCGCCAACAAGTGGGATCGGCGCCGCCTTCCTTCGGGCGCTTCCGCTTGCTGACACAGACTCGATAGCCGCCGCCCGTGGGGAACAGTTCGATGACCTGGTTATAGGCTAGCGCGATAATGAACACCGTCACCGCGGTGGCAAGCGCCAGGTACAGGCCGAGGTCGCTGTTGGCGCCCAGTGCCAGAAACGCTTCCTGCGGGCCGTAAGCGGCGGAAGACAGGGCGTCGGCGCCCAAACCTACCCAGGCCAGAAACGCGGCCAGCACCAGATGCTCGCGCCCTTGGACGTTCAGTGGATCAAGCGGCTTGCCAATGACGACATTGCGCAGCGAGCGAAGAAAGGGCAAGTGACGTCCGCCTTGTACGGGCCGGTTCAAAAAGCGAAGGCGGTATTGTCATGCGCCCCGCGCCGGCGCGCAACCGATATTGGAGGCCGGGTCCGGTTTTCTTCAGATTTTCATCGGCAGGATGAACATCTGCATGCCTTCCAGATGCAGGCGCCGCTGAATGGCCAGCGCCGTCTGGTTGTGCAACAGCCGGTTGATCCAGTTTTCGTTGGTGAATACCAGCTTGCTGGTGAAGAACACACTCTCCGGATAGTCGTCCTGCACTACCTTGGCCAGTCGCACCAGCTCGTCGGCGCGATCAGTGCCCAATGCATACCGGCTCTCGGAAGGCAGACCGTTCGTGTGGCAGTAATTGACGTAGAAGCTTAGCGATGATTCGATTCCCTCCTTCAGACTCTCCAACTGCTCTGCACCGCCATAGCTCCTGGCGTCGACCGCGCGCGAGGTAATGAACAGAAAGTTCCTGAAGTGTCCCGGAAACAGGCGCTGGACCCACAGCAAGGTGTGGATGCCGCCCCCGCGGCTGCTGCCCACAAGAAACACCGCGGTGGGCGCGCTGCGATCCAGCGGCGGCGGATTGGCCACCGGCTCACACAGTTGCGCGGAGAACACTTCATCGACCTGTTTGAGCTTCATCTTGGTCGCGGCATAGTGCCGGTTGATGAAGAGACAAACGGTGACGACCAGACCGGTGATCATAACCGTGACCCAGCCGCCCTCGCCGAATTTTTCCACGATGGTGACCATGAGGATGCTCGAGGTAACCATGAACCCTACCCCCGAGAGCACGATACGGTGGCTCCAGCGGCGATCCATCGCGCGATGCTTCCACCAATAGATGCACAACCCGAGCAGCGACATGGAGAAGGTGAGAAATACGTTGATCGAATACAGCACCGCGAGCAGATCGACCAGCCCGCCGCTCCACAGCAGGATGCCAAACGCCGCGAAACCCATGATCAGCAGCCCGTTCTGCGTGACCAGCCGGGTCGACAGGTAACGGAACTGATGCGGCAGCCAGGAGTCCGCGGCCATGTTGGAGAGCACCGACGGGCCGCCCAGAAAGCCGGTGTTGGCCGCGACCAGGAGCAATCCGCCCTCAAATGCCAGCGTGGCCACCAGCAGCGCGGTGCTGGCACTTTCATGCCAGCCGAGATTGGCGATAATTTTCCCGAACGCGACGGCGTTCAGCGTCTTGCCCTCGACCGGCGCCGCATTCCAGAGCAGATACAGGAGAATGATGCCGCCCGCGGTCACCGCCAGCGACACGGCCATGTAGAACATGGTGAGCTGGCCGGTATGCACGCGCGGCTCGGCAAGGGTCTGCACGTTGTTCGAGACGGCCTCGATCCCGGTATAGGTCGCGCCCCCCAGCGAATACGCGCGCAGGAACAGCGAGATCGTTGCCAGCCACCCGATGTCGGAGGCCAGCTTACTGGTCTCGTTCAGCGTATCGGGCACGAGCGCAGGCAGGCTCGACGCATGCGAGCCGATGCCGTACAGCAGGATGAACACATGGGTAACCACAAAGCCCAGGAAGATCGGCAGCAGGATCTTGATCGACTCTTTCATTCCGCGCAGATTCAGCCACAGCAGGATGACCACGACCATGAGCTCCGTGACCAGCTTCCAGGGCTGCGCGGCCGGCGTGATCAGGCTGAATATCGCGTCGACGCCGCTGGCGACGGAAATCGCGATCGTGAGGACATAGTCGACAATCAAAGCCGCGCCTGACACCAGCCCGGCGCGCGGGCCGATCAGGCTCGTGGCGACGCGGTAGCCGCCGCCGCCCGTGGGGAACAGTTCGATCACCTGGTTGTAGGCCAGCGAAATGATGAACACGGTGAAGGCCGTCGCGACGGCCAGATAAAGGCCCAGGTGGGCATGGGTGCCCAGGGCCTTGAACGCTTCTTCGGGGCCGTAGGCCGAGGACGAGAGCCCGTCCGCACCCAGGCCCACCCAGGCTATGAACGCCGCCAGCGCAATGTGCTGCCGGACGGTCGGGCTGAGCGGATCGAGTGGGGCGCCCAGGAGCAGTTGCCGGATTCGGGAAAGACTGGCCACGGCAACGAACTCCTATTCCTCGAGGGCGGATGCGAGAGTGCAGTTTCGGTTGATCGTGCGCGGCGTCCCCTGGTTCGGACGCGCGGTGGTTAAATGGACCGTTCCGGATACGCCGGACGGGTGATGATGCAAGGCAGCAATCTACGCTCGGCGGTCCGGGTTGGCAAGCCTGCGGATGAATACCTGCATCTCCTTGAGCGCCTGCTTGTCGCCCTTCTGTTGCGCCGCGACAACGCCGCTTTCGTACGCCGCCAGCGCGCCTTGTCGGTCGCCCGCCGCTGCAAGCGCTTTGCCCAACAGCTTCCAGGCGGCGGAGTAATGCGGATCGAATTCCACGGCGCGCCGCAAATGCGGGATCGCGGCCGCATGTTCTCCCGCTTGCGCATATGCGTTGCCGAGCCCGAAACGCAACAGCGCGCCGTCTTTGCCGGCGGCGAGAAGCTTTTCGAGATTGGCGATCTGCGGGGTAGGCACGGGAGCTTCGCTGCTAGACCCGTGCCAGCGGCAGGTTGAGGAGCAGATTCTGCGGCTTGAGCCGCAGCCGGTTGCCGTCATCCATCGCCATCGCCAAATAGACCGGCCGGCCGCGCAGTTGCGCCCGCATGTCGTCCGGATTGACGAAATCGAGCTGAAACAGGCAGAGCAGCCGTTGCGCTCGCGCCTCATCCACCTCGGCCTCGTTGTACAAATCGTTGAGGATGCTGCTCGCCTCCGCATCGAGTCCGACATGCCATACCCACTTGTTGTCGTCGATCGCCTGTTGCGGCTTGATCGTGACTTGCACCGAATGGAAATGTGCGACCCAGCGCTCGAGCACACGGCACAGCGCGTCGAGCGCCGGCTGCCCGCGATTCAGGCTGACCGCCGTGTCGAAGCGCTCATCGCGCGTCCAGTACGAATCGGCGTTGTCGCGATCGACCACATCCAGATCGACGGTGCGCAGCGGCGTGCGCTGTTCTTTCAGGAGTTCGCCAATTGAGCCGAAGCCGCCGTCGAGCGCAAAGCGTTCCACGATCTCGTCGTCCGCCGCCATGACTGCGCCATCCTCGAGCACACTGATCCGCTGCGCACGAAACAGGCACTCCGCCATTCGCGCCTCGAGTGGGCTCGCGGCCGCGCCCAGCACATGGCGGCAGAGAACCTGGGTCAATTGATGGACAAAGAGCGGCGCCACATCGACACCGCTGCCCTGGAACAGGCGCGCATACGCGGCCTCCAGCGTGTCGGCGGCGAGCAGGCGGTCGCGAAAGCGCAGCCAGATCCGGAGGTTGTCGCGCGCATCGGCGTCGGCGACCGCGTCGATCTCGCGCGCCGGCACTTTGCGCCGCGGGTCGGCGAGCAGCGCATCGTGCAGACGCAACTCGTTGTCGCAGGATTCCGGTATGGGCGCCAATTCCGGACGCAGCAAATACATGCGCAGGAAATCATCGGTGATGACGAGGCGATTTTCGCCGTTCACGGAAAGAAAGCGGTAACCGCAAGTGGGCCAGAAGTCAGGCATGGTTGTCAGGGGCGTCCGTAACGGCAACCGTTGGCGCGATCGAGAGCTGGATTTTACGCTGCCACACCCCGATAGCACTAACTTAGGGAGCCTGACGTAGGATGGTTCGGCGCTGCCACGCAAGCTCGACGGAATGACCTCGCGATCAACCAATCCCGAGCAGCGCCTTTTTGAGCGATTCCTGCACCGGCTTGTCGCCCAGCCACGTGTTGAACAGAGCCTTGTTGAACGCTTCGCCGGCGATGGTGCCTTTGACGACCCCGTCGAGCGATATTCTGGTCCCCTCGGCGGGCGTGTAGTCGATCGCGATCATTTGCCCGGCCTTCGCTTCGCCCACCAATTTGAAAATCGTTGCGAACTGCTTGACCTGAGGCTTGATCGCATCGAGTTCCGCCTGCGAGTTGTTCTCGGCCAACCCGGCACGCAGGGCTTCGAGCAACTGGTCCGCTCCGATGTCTCGCTGCACCGCCAGGGTCATGCGCCGCGGTTGATTGCGTCCGACGACGCCCTGGACGTTGTTGGTCTTTTGCTGCAGATATAGGGCGCCCACGTAGACCTTGATGAACAGCCGCGTGCGCATGCCAGCGCCATTCAATACGAGTTCCTCTCCGCCGACCGTGGCCTTGTCATCGACCTTTATTCCGCCGACCTCGGCGGCGAACGTGAAACAGGCAATCGCCAGCAGGCAGATTGCAGCGATTATCTTTTTCATTTTAGCTCCGTCGTCGTTGGTTACCGGCGTCCAGGCGGGAATCGATCCGGACCGGCTTCCGATTCAACCCCAAAACCCCGAATGCCGCAACAAGAGTCGAGTAACGTAATGTTACATCGGCAGCGCTACCGCGCCGCCGTCCGACAAAAACAGCCGCTCGTTGTTGCGGCAACGAGCGGCTGTTCGGGCCGCGCATCCGGCGCAGTGGCCTGCTTTACCTGAACGTATACGAAAGCGAGGTGCTGATGATGTTCACGCTGCTGCTGTAAGTGCCGTCGATCATGCCGGAGGCGGGCGTCGACCCGTCATTGCGGTTGTCGATTTTCGGATCCTTGATGAAGATGTGCGTGTAACCAAAGTCGAGCGCCATGTTCGGCTGGACCATATAGCGGGCGCCCACGCTGACCCAGGTCCTGTCGCCATCGGGCAGGCGCGGCGTGCGGTGCGCCGTGTCCATCGGCGTCTGGTCGAACGCGACGCCGCCGCGGAGCATCAGCCGGTCGTTCAATTTGTAATTCGCGCCCAGCGAATAGCGCCAGGTATCTTTCCAGTCATATTCCACACTGTTCAGGACCGAGCCATCGGAGCGCACGAATTCCAGCTTGGGAATGCTGCTCCATCCGGTCCACGACACGTCGGCGAGCAACTGGAGTTGCGGGTTGAGGTCGCTGGCGGCGCTCAGGCTGAACGAGTCGGGCGTCTTGAGATTGGCTTTTACTGCACCGGCGGCGAGGCGCTGGCCGGGCTGCACGAGTGCGCCCAGCACTTGGGAAATCACGCCGGTGGCCGTGTTGGTCACGGCGACCGGCGGAATATCGAAACTGATGTCACCTTCGACGGTGTACTTGATTGACGAACGGTAGGACAAGCCCAGCCTTGTCGTTGGCGACAGATTGAGCATGACGCCCAGATTGTAGCCATATGCGGAGTCGTTGCCCTTGACCTTGGCGGTCGC
>PLYG01000570.1 GCA_003153335.1 Betaproteobacteria bacterium
CCGCCGAATTTCACTTCCTCGCCGTAGACGGTGGCGTCGCTTTCGATCTGCACAATGAGATCGGTGTCGGCCAGGCGGATGCGATCGCCGGTGGTCGGTCCGTACATTTCCGCGTACGCGCGGCGGGAGACGGTGCGTGCCATCACAGCCGGCCCATGATCTTGCCATTGAATCCGTAGACGATACGTTCGCCGGCCAGGTCCACCAGTTCGACGGTTCGCTCCTGCCCGGGCTCGAAGCGCACCGCGGTCCCGGCCGGGATATTCAGACGAAAGCCGCGCGCAGTTTCCCGCTCAAACGCGAGCGCCGCATTGGTTTCAAAAAAATGAAAGTGCGATCCGACCTGTATCGGGCGGTCGCCGGTATTGGCAACGCGCATGGTCCGTACGGCGCGACCGGCGTTGATTTCCAGGTCGCCCTCCTGCACGAACATTTCTCCAGGAATCATTGCAGATCCTTTTTACTCAGACAATCGGATTATGGACCGTGACCAGCTTGGTGCCATCGGGAAACGTCGCCTCGACCTGGATGTCGGGAATCATTTCGGGCACGCCGTCCATCACCTCGTCGCGCCTAAGCAGGGTGGCGCCATATTGCATCAATTCGGCGACCGTTTTGCCATCGCGCGCACCCTCCATCACCGCGGCGGAAATATAGGCGACCGCCTCCGGATAGTTCAGGCGCAGTCCCCGCGCGCGGCGCCGCTCGGCCACCAGCCCGGCCGTGAAAATCAACAGCTTGTCCCGTTCTCTAGGCGTCAGTTCCACGTCTACCCTCTCTGCCTATCGCGTTCATTCATCGGTCATCGATTGCTCACGTCGCCCACAGGCGGGGGGCCGCCGCGACGCGGCCGGCGTACAGCGGCCGCAGCAGATTCCACACCCGCAGCAAGTACTGCCTTGCGTGCTCCGTGGAGTCGCACAGGCATCGCGCCAGCAGCACGCCACTTGGCAGGCATGTTACGCCAGCAAGCATTCGCGGCGGACTCCCGCGCGCGGCTTCACGACACGCGGCAAGCGCGGCATCGTCGACGACACCACCGCACACCCAGAGCAGCCCGGACACCGTCCTCCCGGCGTACCCGGCCGGCGCGGACAGCAATTCGTCCCCGCCGCCCACGTCACCGTACTCGGCCCAGAGCAAGACGCCATTGCGCCTGATCTCGATGGTTTGCCGAAACCGGCCGTGAGTGAAGCGCTCGCCCGCGGCGCTTCGTCCGAACGCAACCATGTCCCAGCCGGCCGCTCGCGCCCCTTCATCCACATCAACGGTCAGCGAAGAATGCGCATCGGTGCCATCGAATACGATGGTCTCGAGCGGCAGCCATTCCACAACTGCGTTCGCTGCCGCGCGCAAATGCGTCCTCTGCGAGGCCGGGCGGGAATTGGCCTTGTACCACTTGGTCGCACCGGGCGTCGTGAGCAGAACCTCGGTGCCGGGACCGGCCTCGATATGGATGGCCAGATTGTCGCCACCCGCGATGCCGCCCGGCGGATGCAGGATAACCGTGTGGCAAATCGCGTCGCCCTCCGGATACAGCGATTTCTGCACCACCAGCGGGCCGGTGTGTTCGTTCTTTGCCATCACGGTTCGCGGCCCGCGGCGTTCATAGGAGAGCGCGAGCGCCGCGTCCCAGCCAGCCATGGCGGCAGCCGTCCCAGCGACCGCAACCGGCGACGGATCGTGCCGCCGTACTGCGCGCAAAGCCGGCGTCATACCGTAAGCAATTGCCGGACGCCGTCCGCTTCCATCCGGTCACCCGCCCCGCGCTTGATGATCTGTCCCCGGCTCATCACCGCGTACTGTCCGGCGAGCGCAGCGGCAAAATCGTAGTACTGCTCGACCAACAGCACCGCGATGCCGCCCTTTGCCAGCAACGCGCGTATCACTTCCCGAATTTCTTTGATGATGGACGGCTGTATCCCCTCGGTGGGTTCGTCCAGGATCAGCAACCGGGGTTTTGCCGCGAGAGCGCGGGCGATCGCCAATTGCTGCTGCTGGCCGCCCGAAAGATCGCCGCCGCGCCGGTGCAACATCTTTTTCAATACAGGGAACATTGCAAAGAGTTCTTCCGGAATGCCTTTTGCCGATGATCCGGCAACCGGCGCCAGTCCCATGCGCAAATTTTCTTCCACCGTCAGCCGGTTGAAAATCTCCCGGCCCTGCGGCACGTAGCCGATACCCAGCGCGGCGCGCCGGTGCGGCGGCAGCGCAGTAATGTCCTGTCCGTCCAGAACCACGCGGCCCGTCCGGGTCGGCAATACGCCCATCAGGCAGTTCAACAGCGTGGTCTTGCCCACGCCGTTGCGCCCCAACAGCACCGTGCACTGGCCGTCGGGGATCGTCAACTGGACGTCGCGCAGGATATGGCTGCCGCCATAGTACTGGTTCAGGCCTTCGATTTCCAGCATTGTTGCTGTGGTCATCGCGTTAGCGCCCCAGATACACTTCGATGACCCGCTGATCGTTCTGCACCTGCGCCATCGGGCCCTCGGCCAACACGGAACCTTCGTGCAATACGGTCACCGTGCGCGCAATCCGGTTCACAAAATCCATGTCGTGCTCGACCACGAT
>PLYG01000520.1 GCA_003153335.1 Betaproteobacteria bacterium
GTCAGCACCGCAGATGGGTGGACCGCAGCGATACCCATTTCGTTGAATCGCACGCTGTCGCATCGCCTGCGTCGCCTTTCCGTCGGTGCGACACCTGCTCGGTATGTGTGGAAATTGCAGATGGGTATCGCGTTGCTTCACCCATCCAAAGGACAGTAACGTTGCGACAATTTGATGGTGACCGCACCAGTGCGGCAATCCTGTCGAGCAATGCGAGCAGCCCTTTGAGCAGCGTAATCGGGGAGGGCGGACAACCGCGTATATGCAAGTCAGCGGGGAGCACCGTCGAAACGCCCCCGATGCAGGCATAGCTACCGGCAAAGACGCCTCCATCCCGAGCGCAGTCGCCGACCGCGATGACCCATTTCGGGCCCGGCGTGGCGTGGTAGGTGCGTTCGAGCGCTTCCTTCATGTTCACCGTGACCGGGGCCCGTCACCATGAGCACGTCGGTATGCCGAGGCTCCATGGATCGCGGCCTACTAAAAATATTGCGTGGGTGATGGGCCTTAGCCGGCAACGCGCCGCAGCCGGCGGATGGACACGGCAGCCAGCATCAAGCCGAGGAGCACGAGCGCCCAATCCTGGAGCGTCGGTATAGGATTTGACGCGGGGCTGGCCGGACCGCCCTGGTCGGTAATGTCCCCATACACGGCCAGCGAGTCATCTCCCAGCTGCCCATCGGTAATGGCAAACGTTGCCGTGTTGCCGGCAATTGTTGCCGGCAGGATGTACCAATGCGGCGTAGCATTTCCCGGTGTGGGGCCGTACTTATAATACTGCGTGCCGGCTGGAAGCACCGCGGGATAGGTCACCGTGAAATTTGCCGTCAGCGGACTGCCCGCAGAGCTGGCGCACCCTTCCAGCCGGAAGTCGAACAGGCCATAGGGGAAGACAATACCTCCCGGCGCGCTTCCCGCCGGCGGTGAGAAGGGGTTGCCGGTGAGCGCAATGAACTGCGAGCGCGTCAGCTGGCACGACGGCTGGTTGAGCATCGTTAGAACGACTGTAATCGTCCCCGTGCCTGTAGGGCTCGGTGCCGAGTAGGTAAGAGTTAGGTTGGCGAGGCTTACTGCGATGGTGTTTGACGTGCCGGTGATCGACGACGTGGTTGTGTCAGTGGCGGTGATCGTCTGACTACCGGCGGTGCGGAGCGTTGCCGAGAACGTCCCGACGCCATTCGTGAGCGTCGAGTTCGCGGGCCGCGTCGCTGCGCCGTCGCTGCTCGTGAAATGCAAAATGCCGGCATAGCCTGTGGCGGTGTTGCTGAACTGATCGCGCGCGGTGACCGTATAGGAAAACGCCGTGCCGGCAGTGGCGGAGGCCGGCGCGCTCACCGTGACCGACAAATCGGCGGCCGCGTCGGCAACGAGATTGATGTTGTCGAAGCCAGTTCCGATACCGGTTGCCGTTCCCTTGAAACCGTCAAGCGTGCCGGGGCCAGTGGGCGTGATCGTGTGCCCCGAGATGGCGGCGTTGTTGAGCATATCGTTACCGAGGTTGCCGTCGATCGTGCCGGCGATACTCCCGGCGGCGCCGAAGACGAAGGAGTCGGCGGCAGTACCGCCGCGCAGATTTTCCACTCCCGTGAATGAGCTCGCAGCGCCGGGAATGTTGCCGCTGCCGGCGCCGGTGATGTTCCAGGTTTGCGCGACGTTGGTACCGATGAGCGTGTCGTTGCCCGGGCCGCCGTCAAAGCTGGTCGGGACGCCGGTCTGGCCGAGCGTAAAGACGTCATCGCTGCCGCCTAGCTGGATGCTGACGTTGAGGAGCTCGGCGAGGGGAACGAATCCAGTATCGCCGTTCATCACCAACGTTACCGGATTGCCGGCCAGCATGGCGCCGGTATCGGTGGCGCCGGTGCCCACGAAGGTCGTGAGCGTGCCGCTGGTGGTGGCGTAGACGAACGGCTGGAAGCCGCGGAGCGAAGTGTTGACGTCGGTCCCGCTGGCGAGCCAGTTATTGAAGTCGACGTTGCCATTCACTTTCGCGGCCACGGGGGCGGCGAGGTTGCTGCCCCACCAGTTGCGCTCCGCCGTGATCAACGGAGCAGACAGGTTGTTCAGGCCGAAGCCGGTGTTTCCGCTGAGGTCGTTCTGGCTCATCGTTGTGATGGCGCCGGCGGTCGCGTCGATCAAGATCCCATCGCCGGAGCCTCCAGTGACGAACGTGCGGAAGACGCTGTCCGTGTTCGCGCCTAAGCCGGCGAGCATGCCGGTAATCACATGAATGCCCCCGCCCGCGCCGCTACCGGTGATCACGTTGGTATTGAAATTCGCGATGCCGTTCGACTGCACGAGCACACCGGTAGCCGAGTTGGTGATCTGATTGTCGACCATACTAACGGCCCGGTTCCCGGTGAAGTCCGAACCGGATATCCACTGGAACCCGATGTTCGCGCCGTCGACTTTGTTCAGGTTGTACGAGACCGTCGTGGTCGCGCTGGAGTGCGAGCTGACGCGGAAGGCGCGTTCGAGGTTCAGCGCCGGATTGTTCCCCCCGGCGTCGTTGATGAATTGGTTGTTGGTGACAGTGATATTGCTGCTGTGGGCGTGGCCATTCTCCCAGATCCCCAGGGTTACCTGCGGATTCGCTGACTGGGCGTTGAGGACATGGATGATATTGCTGGAGATGACCAGGCCGTCGTAGACTGCCCCACCACTGATATTCGACTGCATGCCGACGCTGGTCGAGAAGTTCCCGGCGCCAGTGTCGCTCACGCCGTCGCCGCCGATTTGAATGGTGTTGCCGAAGATGGTCTGATTCGTGCCGAAGGAGAAGTTAATGCCGATATTCTGGCTGACATCCGCCGGCGCGACCGTGGCGTTGAGGTCGGTCGGGATGCGGATGAAGTTGTTCTGGATGGTCGTGTTGTTGAAATCAGTCACGCCGACCGCGAACATGCCGATGGAGAGGTCGAAGTCGAGGATGCGCAGATTCGAGATCGTCCAGCGCTGGCTGGGTCCGGAAATGGAAGCGTCGAAGACGAGAAACGCCTCGAGGTCCACCGCCGCGAGGTCGCCCGGCCCCTGAATGGTGGCACTGCCGAGCGAAGTGGCCGTGAGAGTGACGTTGTTCAGGCCGGGTGGGACGAGGACCTCGTAGTCGTCGGCCGTGCTTGCGGTGTTGTCATTGCCCAGCGCCCACGCCGCCGCCGCGAAGGGCTGGGTGAAGTCGAAGGTGCCGTTGAGAATGATCGTGTCGCCGCTCACCGCTGCGTTGAGCGCATTTTGGATCCGGCGGTAGTCGTTGTTCGCCGCATCGATGTCGGGGCCCGCATTGATGGTGACTACCGCGGCGGCGGCTTCATGGCCGGGAAGGAGAAAGAGTAGCGAGCCAAGAACTGCCGCCAGGTAAAGACGCAAGACGACACAGCTGCCAAAGATCACTCGATGGTTGACCAACATGGACCCCTTCGCTGATTCGCAAGAAAGAAGGATAGGAATTTCAACCGCACGACCCCAAGTATCCGCGGGCACTGCGCCCCAGTCAACTCCGCATTGTCAACCTGCGAATGCCCGAAAGCGTCGGTATTGCGCCGCTCCCCTGCGCGTAGTGGCAAGCATTGGTCGAGTCAGCACCAAACACCGGTCGCGCGGTGAGCCGAACACACCAGCGTACCCAGCCCGAGGCAGAAGTTGCTCGTCACCAGGCAATGCGCTGATCGAATTCGATCGCCGGTNNGTCACTGCGGCCTCCCACAGCGGTGATCCCCGCGCCGGGGCGATGCGCGGTGGTTGGGTCGCTTCGCCGAGGTACTCCAGAATCTGCCGCACGCTACTCGCCGCATCAGGATCAGCCCGAGGTGGTGATTGCGGCGGTGCAGACGTTCCTGGCCCAATTGCCGTAGGTC
>PLYG01000488.1 GCA_003153335.1 Betaproteobacteria bacterium
TTCCGGCAAAGAGGCGCGATTATGAAGGCATATCGAAGCAATGTCAACACCATTTGTGCGCCGCAATCAGATTTCCCCTCAATCGCGGCACGCAGACGACCCCGTTCTCGCCATGGCGCGCCGATTTGCACCATGACCATGCCAAGATGTGACGCGTTCGATTAAACTCGCGACTCAAACTTCCGGATGCCGCCACTTCGGCAACAAAGCGGCCAGCGCCAATGCCCGAACCCGCAATCACGATCGATAGGCCGCCTCCTCGCTGGTGGCGGCTGGGCCCTGGACTGTGGCTCGCGTCCGTTCTGATATTGATGACGGCGTATCTGTTTTTCAATCTGCCCGGCAACTGGTTCGGCGGGGGTGCGACGCAGAACTACCCTGGCGCTGCGATGGGCATCGCTACCGGCTTCGGACGGGCAGAAGGCGGCAAGCTGGTCATCACCAGTCCCGACTCCAAGAATGCCGTCATCCTTGCGTTGATCACGCCCCGGATCCCTACGCAGGAATACGGCCTGATCGCGCTGGACGTCGACGGGATGCCGGACGACGCCGACGTGACATTGTTCTGGCGCAATGATCTCGCGCCCAACAAGATGTTCACGCGCTCGCTGACGGTCGCCGGCGGCCACGTACAGGACGCGATGTTGGCCGGCGACTCGAACTGGCTCGGTCGCGTGTACACAGTAGGACTCATTGTCCGCGGCGCCCTGGCCCAGCCGCTGACTATCAACGGACTTGCACTCAAGCCCGCGTCGGCTGCGACCATGCTTGCGGAGCGCTGGCACGACTGGGTTGACTGGGAAACCTGGACCGGCGTTTCGCTTTCGCGCATCGCCGGTGGCAGGGCCGGCATGAATTTGCCTCTGCCTCTGCTCACCGGTCTGGCCGTAGCACTTGCCTGCGGCGGCTATTGTGGCCTGGGCCGCTGGCGCCGTTGGCCGTCCTCGGCGCTAACCATTGCCGCGATCCTGCTGTCCGGCTGGCTGGTGCTCGATATGCGTTGGCAGTGGAATCTGGGATTGGATGCATTGGCGTCGTGGAACAACTTTGCCGGAAAAAACCTGTCGTCCAAGCGGCTTGCGGGCATCGATGCCGAGCTCGAACAAATCGCGGTCGATGTTCGCCCGCTGCTGACGCAGGATGCGCGCCTTTTCGTCTTTGCCCAGGCTCCGGTCATTGCCGGACGGCTCGCCTATCTGCTGCTCCCGGCAAAGATCTATTACGACACTACACAAGTGTCGTTGCCGTCACCCGAGCGATTCAAGACCGGAGACCTGGTGCTGGTCCACCGCAAGGCAGGCGTTCGCTATTCGCCCGATCGCAAGGAGTTTTTGTGGGATGCCCGATTCCGGCTACGAGCGGAAATCCTTTACGCCAGGCGCGGAACCGTCCTGGCGCGAGTTCTTTGATGTTCGCACCTGGATTGCTGCTGAGTATTGCGTTGCCCGCGCTGGCCGGGCTGCCCTGGATGCTGGCCGCGCAGAGCCGTCGCGCCCCTGGTGGCTGGCCGCTAGCCATTGCGTACGGCTATGTACTGGGATTGCTGATCACGATTGCGGGGATGCGCGCGCTCCATCTCGCGCATCTGCCGCTCAACCTGTTCACCGCGGTGCTCCTTCCGGCATTCGCCGGCGCCATCGGATGGTGGCGCATGCGTGGCGCGGCTGAATTCGCCCGCGCCGATGCCCGGCAGGCGGGCGCAACATGGCGGGCAATGAAGCGCATGACCAGGATTGTGTGCGTCGCTGCGTTCGGCCTGATTGTGCTGAGGCTGACAACGCTGGGAGCGGAACTTTTGCTCCGGCCCGTCTTTCCGTGGGAAGCGGTGAGCGCAGTCGCCGCCAAGGCGCGCGTGTGGTACGAACTGGGCGTGCTGGCGCCATTTGTCCCGCCCGCGTCATGGCTCGAGGGGCTGGGCAATTTCACCGACACCGAACCCGGTGCATTTGCGCTGCCATCCCTGTTGCTGGTCTGGACTGCGCACGCCATCGGAAGGTGGCACGAAGGGGCGATCGGCTTCCCGTGGTGGATGCTGGGCGCGAGCCTGGTGCTCGCCTTGTACGGCCATCTGCGCCGTGCCGGCGGCGGCGTGGCTTTTTCGCTCAGCGTAGCGTACCTTTTTCTGTCCCTGCCTCTCGTTGACTTGCACATCGCGCTGACCGGCGCGCCGCAGTGGATTGGAGCTACGGGAGTCGGCCTCGCCGGTTGTGCGCTGCTGCGCTGGCTGGAAGCGCCGTCGCGCGAATTGCTGTATTGCTTTGCCATCGGCGCCGCGCTGGCGATTCTGAGCATGGCCTCAACCTGGCCGTGGTTCGCGATTTTTGCGGTCGCCATTGCGATCCGGCGCTGGCCTCGGTTTGCCGGCAAATTGGCAGTGGGCATCCCGTTCCTGACATTGCTCGCTCTGCTCGTCTTGTTGCAGACTCCGCTCACGATTGCCGGGGTGGTGCTGCAGCTGCAAATGGTCCGGGACTGGGGCGAGACGCTCGAATCGTTGTTCCTGCTTGACAACTGGCACCTGTTGTACGGAGTCGCGCTGCTGGTCGCGATAATCGGAAGGCGTTACGTCATGTCGCCGCTCTGGCTCGCGCGCACCTGGATAATCGGCATGGGACTTGGACTGCTGTTCGTTTGGGGTGCACTGTCGCTGCCAGGCATCTGGTACGGCGGCCTGCGCGACTTCAGCTACGCCGCCCTGCAGTTTGCCCCGCTTCTCATGTTGTGGGCTGCGACGGCCGCCCGTGCCGCCGCTTTCCGCGATCAACAGCCGGCCGTCGCGCCAACACCGGCTGTGCCCGCGTAGCGGACGCTGCAGGATCTTCCCATCACACTGCCCAACCCGTGATCCGCAGCAGATGTTGTTCCAGTGCCCTGAGCGGCTCCTGACGATCGAAGAGCAGGCCGGTTTCGCGCGCGATCTGCGCGCGGATTCCGGAAGGTGGCTCGTTGGCGACACTCGCCGCAATGCGCGCCATGGCCGAAGACTCCGTTGCCACCAGCTGCGGCAAGCCGATGGTGCGCAGCATTGCGGCGCTTTGCCGCCCACGTAAAAAACGACCGGGTTGGGTCACGATCGGCAGCCCGGCGGCCAGCGCGTCCAGGCTGGTATTGCCGCCCGACCAATGCAGCGTGTCGAGCAAGACGTCGCACACCGAGAGCATGGCGCGAAATTCCGGCGCCGGTCGCATCGGCTGCCAGATCACCCGGGCCGCGAAATCACTACCGTGTTGTTCCAGCGCACGCCGAATCCGCTCCTGAAACCGCAGCGTTGCCGGCTGCCCTGGTTCCGCGCAAAAGACGAGGCGCCCGCGCAAGTCGCTGGAGAGCACGTCGCCGAACAATTCATCGTTGTCGGGATGGATCTTGAACAGGGACTGCGGACAAACATAGAGTGGAACGCCATCAGGCAGTCTGAACTCCTCGCGCGTCGCCGCGCGAACATCAGGGCGCGCATAGGCGGTTCCGAGACCGGGGAGCAGCAGCAGGCACTCGCTGTAATGGCTCGCGGCATCCGGCGGTTCCATTGCACCGCAACTGAAATAGTAGTCGATCGCCGCACTGCCGGTGGTCACCGGATGTCCCCACGCGGCGCACCGCACTGGCGCCAGGCGCAACGCGGCCAGTGTGGCATCTCTTCCGTCCATCCCGAGTTGCGGATAAATGAGGACGTCGAGCCGGGCGGCGCGGATCCTCTGGGCAATATCGCGCACGCCACCTGCCGGCTGTATGAACTGATCCACCTGTGCGCGCAAGGTCTGGGTCGTTGTGTCAATTTCGCTGCCGAAATAAAAGGCGAAGACCTCGAAATGGCGCCGGTCCAGGCCTGCGAGCCACGACTCGAAGTACGCGCCCACCGTGCAGCGGCGAAAGAAGCTCGACGCAAAACCCACGCGAAGGCGCCGGTTGCCGCGCGCCGGCGGCTCCGGCGCCACTGCCCAATCCGGCGCCGCGGCCACGGCCAGACGAGAGATCAGATCGGCATACTGGCGCTGCAGCGCAAGGTCGTCCTCACCCTGATACCCGAGATAAAAATTCGACCAGTCGAGATCCCACAAAGCTTCCGGTATTTCGAGCAATCGCCGCAGATCCGACCGCAGATCGGCCATGCCCCGTGTGTATCGCGCCCGCCATTGCCGCAGATCGTCCCCATCGGAATAGATCTGGGGCAACGCCAGCGCGGCGCCAAAGCGCGGCGTCAATGCCGTGGGCACACGCTGACAGCCGCGCCGGTAGGCAGCGAGCGCGCCCTCTACGTCCCCGCGCTCCCTGCGCACAAAGGCGAGCAAGGTATCGGCGCGGACCTCCGCGTACTCCTGCGCGGCGGCCTGTACCAACTCTATTTCGGCCTCGTTCCACCGCCGGGCCTTGGCGAGCGCCGAGCCCAATGCGGAGAGCGCTTCGGCCTTGTCAGGCGTCAACTCGGACCAACGCCGCCACACCTCCAGCGCCTCGTCGTCCCGGCCTGCGGCTTGCAGCGATTCGGCCAAACCACGCCAGGCTTGCACATACGACGGATTCAATGCGCTCGCGCGGCGGTACAGCGTTGCCGCCT
>PLYG01000430.1 GCA_003153335.1 Betaproteobacteria bacterium
GCCGAATTTGCGTATACAACGAAGACCGGCGCTATCCATCCCGGCCCTGAACGACCGGGCTTTCCGCGCCACCTTGGTAACTCTATCTTCCATGCGAAGACAGAACCTTCGCCGCTCACGTGCCCGCTTGGCTGCTTGGCCTGCAGCTCGCTCGCTCAGAACGGCACCGCCGCCTGCGTATAGGGCACGTAGAGCGGGTGGCGTCGGTGACCATTGGCAGTTGTCCCCAAGCAATGAGGGACCACGCCTGCATTGCGCAAGAGCGTGCGCACAGCCGTGTCGCGGCCGTTGAGCGCCCCGTGAGTGCCCCACGCACAGATCGCCACTCCGGCGCCCTCGACCATCTCCAAGATCGCCGCATCGTTGTCCGGTCCGACCGGATCGGCCACCGTATAGAGTGAGGCAGGGTCAGTCGAGCGCAGGGCAAAGATGTTCACCACACGCAAGCCGCCATAGCCCATGGCTCGGGCCCGGCGCTGGCAGCGTTCGACCGTCGGGTCATTGGCGACTTGATCGGCGGTGCTTGGATTGAGCATCAGGAAGGTCGCCGGCGGGCGGGTGGCGTCCCATGTACGCCACAGCGTGTAGCGGTAGAGGCCGCAGTCGGAGAAACGCGCCCCAGTCAACTCCGGAAAGAGCATCGCGTCCGAGGCAGCCACCGCCGGCCGGCTCGGATCAGCGCGCGGGCGGCTCATGAGTTGGTGGTCTCCAGCATGCGCTGGAACGCTTCCCACTCTTCGACTCGCTTGGCACTGGCCACGCTCTTGGCGCGATATTGATCGGCTATCCGCTTCAGCTCGGCGTTGTGATCGAGATCAGCGTAATCCTGACGCTGGGCGGCGATCCCGCCCAAGTGCCCGGCGAACGGCCCGTCTTCGGCCAACGCCAGTAGGGCGGCCGTATCCTGCGGTTCCTCCAAGGCGGCCCAGCTCATGACCGCACGCAACGCCTCGGCTTCGGGGTCGGGCTCGACCAGCACTAAACCGTACAGATGCTTGGCTGCCGCCACCGGATCAAAGACGGCATGGCGCAACATGATGTGGATCAGGCTTGGGGTGCGTGCCGCGACCGCGCTCGCTGCCGGCCCGGCGNNCCTCCAAGCGCGCAGCAGCGGCGGCCCGCAACAGGGGTGAGGTGACCTTGGCCAACTTGTCCCGTGCAGCACCCACGAACGCCGCCTTGCTCTCGGCGCTTTCGATGCCGTGTTCCTTCTGCAGTTGGTCGAACAGGAAGTCGAGCACTGTGGGCGCCTTCTCCAGCCGCTGCAGAAAAGCATCGGCCCCTTCCTTCTGCATCAGGCTGTCCGGGTCCTCGTCTTCCGGGAGCAGCATGAACGCCGCCGATTTGCCCTCGGTCAGCGCCGGGAGCAGCGTATCCAGCGCGCGATTCCCCGCCTTGAGACCAGCCTTGTCGCCATCGAAGCAGAAGATGACCTTCGAGGTGATCTTGAACAACTGCGCGAGCTGTTCAGAGGTAAAGGCGGTGCCCATGCCGGCGACGACATTGAAGATGTGATACTGGTGCAGCATCAGCACGTCCATGTAGCCTTCGACCACGATGGCATACCCGGCTTGACGAATGCTGGCCAGCGCTTCACCCAACCCGTAGAGTTCGCGCCGCTTCTGGAACATCTCCGTTTCGGGGGAGTTCAGGTATTTGCCGGCAGCGCCTTCGCGGTCGTGCAATTGCCGGCCGGCGAACCCGATCAGCTTGCCGCGCGCATTGCGAATCGGAAACATCACCCGGTCATGGAAGCGATCCATGATCTCGCCGGTCGTTTTGTCCAATATCGCGAGGCCGATCTGTTCGAGCATCGGACCGTCATTGGGGAGCGCGGCGGTGAGGGTGCTGCCGGAGGGTGCGTAACCCAAGCCAAAGCGCGCCACCGACTCGCCGGTGAGCTTGCGGGCCTTGAAATAGGCCAGCGCATGGGGGTTGGCGCGGAGTTGCGCGCGAAAGAAGGTTGCGGCCGTCTCGATCAGCGTGTTCTGCTGGCGCTGCAGGTTCGCCTCCGCCAGCATCTCTTCGCTGCGATCCGGCATCGGCATGCCGGCGTCGCTCGCCAACTGGCGCACCGCCTCGGGAAACGAGAGGCCCACGTAGTCGATCAGGAAGCCGAAGGCGTTGCCGTGCGCGCCGCAGCCGAAGCAGTGATAGAACTGCTTTCTGCCGGTGACGGTGAAGGAGGGCGTTCGCTCTTTGTGAAACGGGCAGAGGCCAACACAGTCCTGCCCCATCTTCTTCATCTTCACGTACGGCTCGATGAGCGGCAGAATATCGGTGCGGTCAAGGACCTGTTCCAAGAAGTCTTGCGGGATCATTGGTCCATTATACCCATAGATGGGAATACCAATTGCGCGCCAGTCAAGCTACATGGCCCGAGCGATGGCCTCACGCGCCACCGCCGCCGCTGCCAGTGCCGGATCGGTCAGGGTCTCCCGCACGAGCGTCACCGAAGGCTGGCGGCCGGCGTCACAGCGCCACCGAAAGACCGAATACCCGGCCGCAATACCATGGTGCCGTTGCTTGTAGTTGATCAATTCAGCTTTGGTCAGTTCCGGACCCGTTGGTGGTAGCGGCACCGGCGGCGGGAGATGTTGCGTCATGGTGCCTCAAGAGAATCGCGATTTCAGAATGCATAACGCGGCGACGGCGGCAACGTAGTTCCGTTCACGACGCGTGACAGGGGGCTTTCATGGCCGAGGACGCGCATGGCGTTGGCAAAGAATTCGACGTGCTGGTGCTTGCCACGGCGCAATTGCCCGACTTCGAGTTGTTCGGTCCAAAGTGCCGTGAGGATGCAGATGATACCTACGACAAATGGCTTCACGTCGGCCGAACTGGGCACGTCCAACGCACCGACGCGGTTGTATTCGGTGGGCGAGGGGAGGTGCGTCTCGCGCTGATCCGGCAACAGTGCTTCGATGATGCCGTCCACGCTGTCGAGGTTGGCCGAGAGGCTGACCGCTTCCGGGATGCCGTCGGCGATGACGACCGCGTAGACGCTCGGCGTGGCGCCAAAGGCGCAATACCACTGCGTGGTCACGCGGCGGTGGACCGGGGAGAAGCGCGAAGTATCCATGGTGGGTGGCGGGTTGGCGCGGGTCGCTTATTGGTTACCGGGGACGGGCGTCAGTGGCGCGAAGACCTGCGCCAGTTGCTCGCCGCACGTGGCCAGCCCCTCGACCATGTCGGGATCGGTAGCGGCACAGAGGAGGGCCGCAAACAGGAATGCTGTTTCGGGCGTGGGTGCAAAGGCCCCGGCGGCCTCCTCTGCGAGGCGTTCTGGACGGCTCACTTCGGCGATCCAGCAACGAGCGGCGGCAGCGTCCGGTTGGAAGCCGTTGCGCAAGGCAATGGTCCAGTCCGGATGGCGTTCTGTCAGGGCGTAGAGGAAGAAGTCGAGTCCACCCTGCGTCGGCGGCAACGGCACCGCCGCCGGCTGGTTAGAAGGCGTGATGCAGATGATCACCTCGCGGCCCGCCGCCGTCAGGGCGCTGTTGTGCGGCCCGATCTGGGTCCACATCGCGCGCTCCAATTCGCGCGCATCGAGCAGGTCAACCGCCCATCCGAACAATACCTCGCAGGCCAATGCGGGAAGGAAGGCTGGGTGCGTTTGCTGGCGTAGCCAGTCCACAATGATCGGTGGTGTCGCCGCGAAATCGGCCGGGGCGACTGCGCCGGCGGGCGCTGCTGCGGTTGCGCCGGCGGGCGCGAGCACTGCTTCACCGGCGCCGATGTACGGCGCCGAGGTTTCTGGTTGGGGAAAGGTAAGGTCGTTCATGTTGGTCTCCGGCGTGGCGATTATATCCCCAAATATGGGTATACCTCCAGCGATACCTGTGGGTACCGCTGTCGGGTCAGGGTTTGGTCGCGACCGCCTTCACGGCGGCGCCGGTTGGCTGCAATGATGCGGGGACGCGCTGATAGACAACCAGCACCGTATTGGGATCGCGCGGGAACGCACTGGCGTGCCACAACACCGGCGCATCCTTCCTTGGCGGCGGGGTGGTGACCGCGCGCCGCAACGCGGGCAGTTCGGCGGTCGTGGCTGACACCAAGACCTCCACTTGCGTTGGCTGTGCCGGCGAACCGGCGCATATCAGGTGCAGATGAGTGGCCTTGGCAAAGGGGCCGGTGGGTGCCTTCAGGACCCGGAATTCACTGTTCAGGGGCGGCGGCAAGTCAGCGCCGGCCAAGTCGGCGGCCCTCTTCTGGGCTGCCGCATCCGCCTGCGCGTCCGGCTCCGTGCCCGGCGGCCTGCCCGGAACCTCGTCCTGCAATCCGGCTTTCGTCAAGCCCACACGAAACTCTGCGCAGCTCAAGGTAAGTAATACGCCGAATACACTCAATGGCGCCGGTCCGCCATTGGGCGCTCCAGCCGTCTGGCTGGGTACCGCTGCGGCTTGGGCTTTCTTTGCGCCGGCGCGAGCGGCGGCGATGGCTTGGGCCGCAGAGACGGGGGCGGCAGCAGCGCGGGTGGCCGGCGGTGCTGGGTGCGGCAGGGGTGGTTTGCCGTTGCGGGCGGCGGCGGGACCGGTGGCCGGCGTTGTGCTGACGGCGCGGCTAATGGCTGGAGCGGGCGCGGGGGAACCGCGATAGATCACGAGGGTGCCCAACGGGGTCGCTGTGGCGGAGACTTGCCACCCACTGCCCAACGGCCACACCGGACCCGCTTTGGCGCCGAATTTGGCATCGAGCGCCGGCGTCACCTGCGCAATGGCGGCGGCGGGGCCCTCCAGTGCAATTTCGACGCGCTCTAGCTGTAGGGTATTGCGGTGGCAAGCAACGCGCACGGTCGTCGCCGCAGCGAATGGCGCCGGCAGTGGTCGGGTCGCGGTGAACAGACCCTGCCCCCGGCCGAGCTTCTGCTTGCCTTCGCGCAGACCGGCCTTTCTGAGGCCATTGAAGAACGGCTGGCAGCCTTGTTGCAGCGGGGCGCCGAACAATTCCGCACGGGCGACCGGGGCGCGGCGAGTCTGTGCTTGTAAGCCGGGCGCGGTCGGGGTGGCCGGGGCGGCGAATGCCGTCGGGATCAATACCGTGAGGGTGGACAAGAGCGCGAGCTTCAGCATGGAAATCCTAGTAAGTGGTTGGGTGGTTCTGGGCCGGGCGGCGATCAAGCCACTACGTTGTCGGAGCGCCCCGGCGCGGCGCGAAGGGATGGGCGTTGCGACTGCGCGAAAGGCGGCCGGCGCGATGGCGGCGCAGAAGAAGAGGGTAGGCGCGGGCCAGCTGAATCACGCCCAAGATCAGGCAGACGAGCGCGAGATCGTAGTTGGCTTGGCCCCGTTGAAGTCCGTAGGCAAATAACGCGCAAGCCAAGAACAGGCATACGGCCGCCGTGCCCACCGGGTTGCGGGAAAGACGCAAGCGCTGCCGGTGCGCGCGTAGACGGGATCGCATCATCATGCGGCCTCCTCCAGTTCTGAATACTGAGCGGCTGCCAGCGCCTGCTGCAGTGGGTGCTGATGCGCCGAGAGCGCGCTGTGGTAGTCGAAGGATGGAACGAATTCGGCTAACCGGCCTGCAGCCTGCTTGAGTTCCAGCTCCCTGAGGATCGCCAACGCCTCCGCGCGGTCGGGGCGATCAATCCACAAAAAGGTCGTGGGCTGCAACGGTGGCGACTGGGTCCAATCCATCAACTGGCAATTGCGGTGAAACATGGCGCGCGTCTCGGCGCTCGCCAGTCGTTGCTGGATCACGCCCTTTGCAGTGTGCTCTCCGCGATCCACGGCGCTCCAGAAGCGTTCTACCGATCCGAACTCAGCCAACAGCTTGGCGGCAGTATGCAAACCGACGCCGTCCACGCCGCTGATATTGTCGGAAACATCCCCGGCCAGCGCTTTGGCTTGGATAAAGGCTGCTGGCGACTGGTAGCCGAATTTCCCCCCAGCCGTCGGCAGGTCTGCTTCACCCACCCACCGTGCATTCTCGCCGTGCACATACAACCGTACGTTAGGACCGACGATTTGCAGCCAGTCGCCGTCCTTCGAAATCGCCGTCACGGGCCCATGGCGCGCGACGCGCGGCGCCAGATGTCCAGCAACGTCGTCCGCCTCCTCGTCTACAGCAATTATCTGCGGCATGCCCAATCGATGCCACAACCCGCGCAGGACCGGCACCTGCTGCCGAAAGGCTTCCTTCATCGCGAGGTGGTCGGGATCGACGGAGCGCTGCTTGTAGTCCGGATAGAGGTCGTAGCGCCACTGCGCGCGGCCAGCCCAGAGCAGCACCGGCAGTAACCGGTGGTCTGGATATTCGTTCTGCACCGTGTGCAATGCAAAGAGCAATGAATCGACCATCCCGTGAACTGCGCCGTTGGGAAACCCGGCCTTGGTGTGCCATGCACGATGGCGCCGCTCGCTGCGCAGTTTCGGCGGGTAGTGCCGGGCCGCCGCCGTCATTCCCATGGAGTTGGCATCGATCAACACCGTATGTTGAATCCTGCGAGCGCTCACGAGCCCACCTTGCGCATCAGCCACGTCCGTCTCTGGTGAGCGGCGAGCCGTGCTCGTTCGGCCTCGAATGCGCGCCAGCAAAGCAGTGCGCGCTGGAATTCCGCCACACCGAACACCGCGCACAGGGAAAAGCACGTCCCGGCCAGGATTGGTTCCGCCACCGCCAACACGTCGATCCAGATCGCGCACCCGCCGAAGAGTACAAGGCTGCGCTGCAGGTGGCCGCGTCCATCGCGCTGCTGGGCGCGATAGTCCATGGCGAACACCTCCTCGCCCGCCACGGAGCGGGGGGCAAACACAAGCGCAAAGGTTGAGGGTTGGTCAGTCATGATATAGCCGCAATTATCACCCGAGCGAACAGGGCGCAACACATCCTGAGCACACAAAAAAACACTCCGCCGTTCGGGATAGTGGTATCGAGCCGGGCCCGAGGCTGGCAGAAGGCGTGAAAAAGCGTCTATGGCGCGGTGATTGAGGAGGCTGATCGACGGGCACTGCACGCAAAAGTTGGTCGGGGATGCGAGGAGACTCGACCCCAGCTCTTCGAAGACGGCGAGACGGCGTTCGCCTGCAAGCGGCCCTCGCTCCCCACCTCGGCCGTGGTCCGGCAACGGCGGCGGGTCCCCAGTCGGGCCTATGGCGAAGCGGCGGGAGGAGCGTCGAAATCGATCAGGACAGGGCCGATCTGTCGGTAGGCTGCAAGCCGGTGCTGGCGCCGCGCAGGATAGTAAGCTGGCCAACGCAACGGCCGCGAGCACAAATATCGACAATCCGGCCATCGTCTGATCAATCGGCGCCGCACCCCAATCGAACACCCTGCTGCTCATGGCGACAAAGGACCCTCTCGTTCCGGTCTATATTACCGGAACGAACAAGTCCATAACCGTATGTGTTGGTGTTTCTTTGCGGCGATGTCTCACCGCACCGAACGAGTTTCAGCCCGTCGGCTGCTCCTCTGCCGGCGGCAGCAGGGGGCGCAGACCATGGACGATCCGCATCATTTCCGTGTGCATGCGCTCGTCGGCCGGGTCCTGCCAGCGCCCTGTGCCCGGAATGGTCGAGAATTGCTTCAGGGATGACGCGTCCAGTGCCGGCATGTTGGCGGCGCGCCCAACGAAGTCCGCCGCCGCCGGCGCCAGCACCCGCTCGTTCCACGCCCGGACCGCCTGTTCCGCAGCCGTTGCCGTGTCGGTATCGTCGAACAAACCTGATTCCAACCCACATTTGTTGCAGCGCACTTTGGCGTCGGTGTGGTCGTGTTCACCAATGAACACGCCGCTACCTTCACCAGAACGAGATTGACAAGCTCCTGACCGCCGCAGAGGCATCGCCCCGGTATGGGCAGCGAAACTACTTGTTGGTGCTGTTAGCCCTACGGCATGCACTCCGCATTTCCGAGGTGGTCGATCTGCGGCTCGCCGACATCGACCTCAGTGCCGGGCGCATCTTTTATCGGCGTCTCAAGGGCTCTCGGTGAGTAACACGCACCCGATAGAGGGCGACGAAATTCGGTCGGCGCGTAAGTGGCTGCAGGAACGTCCGGAGCCTTCGAGGATATGGCTCTTCGATGTTGGGTGCCACAGCGTGAGGGGCGAGGAAAGCGATTCGCTGAACTGCAGATACTGGTTGGCGTAGGGTGCGCGCAGGAACCGGGCCGGAATATTTTCCCCTATGTCTGTCTTGAGCAGAGCAGCATCCAGTGCGGCGGTTGGCTGTAGCAGGTAGCGTCCGTCATTGCGCCAACGCATGTAGTCCAGTACCCAGAACCCGTTGCCCAGATGGTTCTGGTGCTCCGAGCCAAGCATTTCTTCCATCAACTCCCTGAACGAAGGGTGGCGTTGCATCAATTTTGGAATGGCCCACTGATTGAGTGGGTTGCGCTGCAACTCTTCGATCACGGCCGCGTACGTCGCCTCGCCAAGGGTCAGCTCATGGGGATCGTGGCCGCCAAAGCTGTGACCGACCGCTTGGGCGAGCCGCTCGTTGGCCGCTTCGAAGCGGTACGGGTGCGGACGATCTGCGGGTCATTCCCGATCATCTTGGTTTCGTCGGGCATCATTCGCCGGGTCCCTTGATGACGTAGGGCTTGCTCTGTGGTGCGCTAACGGCCACGTCCGCATTGACGAGGACGGGTTCGATCCAGATGATGCGATGTTGCTGCCGACCTTCGCCGTACGGCTGGTTGCGGAAATGGCCCCGGCGCCAGAAGGTGGGCAAGTGCCGGCCACTGTCGATCGCAGGCCCGCCGCCGCCACTGAGAGGTGGGGTCTTGGCGCCAATCACGATCCGGTCGTAGGTACGCGTCAGTTGTCGCTCCAGCTTGCCACGTTTGCCGGCACCCACGCGCGCCAGCCGCACCTGCAACTCGCTACGCTCGTTCAGTGGCGTCTTCACCACCTTCTCGGTGTTCAAATACAGCAAAATTTTGCAGAGGTGGAAGAGGCACTGCCGGATATCGGTGGCTTCGGCCGCCTCGCGCTTCAGGCCCCGCGCGTCATCATCGTTCAGCGCCTCTTCAAGCACCTCCAGCATGGTTGCGTTTTCGTCGTGGACGGTGAGGGTGATCGCCGCCGTCGCATCGTCAAGGTTATCCTTCTTCCCGTAGGCAGTCCCCGTGAAGACAAACTCAATAAAGCGCAGCCCGCTTTCCGGATAACCGGGGGGCACCACACCGGTCAAAACATATGCTCCCTCGAAGACGTGGGCCCCCGAGGCAGGGTTGATCAAGTGGTAAGGCGATGACACCGCGTCGCCACATTGGATGTACTGGATTGGATACGGGGGACGCACCATGGCCGCTGGAATGCCCTCGGCGATGTCGGTATTTTGCAGGCCGGCTTCAAGTCCCATTGTGGTTTGGAAGAAGTGCTTGCCCTGAAATCGCCAGCGAAGGTAGTCGAGGAGCCAATATATCTGCCCCTGCTCCGTGACACCCGGCAAACCGCTGGACACACCGACGAAGGCGCGGAAGGAGGGGTGCTTCGCACACATCCTCTCGATCACCGGCTGGTTCATCGACTCCGTCGCCAGCATGCGAATCAGATCGTCATACGCGACCCGGCCAAAGGCAAGTACGTGATAGTCGTCGGCGCCGAGCTTGTAGCCGCTGGTCTCGGCGATATGCCCCATGGCCGCCATGAGGCGGTAAGGGTGCGGCAAGCGTGCGATGGCAGGGTCGTAGTCGCTGGCAGCGATCTCCGCCGGGCCGGGTTGGTGCGGGGTCATGCGAGTTCCGTAGGGTCTGTGGTGGCGCCAGAGCGAGCCGCGCGCCGGCGTGGCCAAGCCCGCTCCGGGGTAGCGGCATAATCGTCTTCCACCGCAACCATGGCGGCGATCAGGGCCGCTCGCGTGCGCGGTGAATGACCGCCACTGCCGCAGAACTCCAGCGAGCACCGGTTGAATTCCCCGCCCGTCGGGTCGTTGGTGATGGAAAGAACGACATCGCCGTCGGTCTGCAGATGGAGCAGCATTGCCGATTCACCCATCGGGGTCATCTCGCCCATGCGGCCCACCGTCTTCGTGGTTGGTTCACGGGACAGGGAGGGCAGTGTGGGTAGTGCCGCGCGCACCAGATCGCCGCCGGGGCCAATCAATGCCGAGGCCAGCGTTTGATGCAGTCCGCTGAGCACCGCCTGCGCAATGGGCTCTTTGACGTGACCGAACACCGCCGCCAGCGACATCGCGAACTGCGCGGCATCATCTCCCCGGATAAATATCCCCGGCCAGTCGTCCCCGAACTGCAGGGACCCAGTCTCCACGCGCGCCGGCACCGCCGGGAACGCCCGAATTCCAGCGGACATCACCGACTGCTGGGTGTCGGCGCCGTCGATGGCAGCGAGCCGCTGCTGGGCGACCACCAGACGGCCATTGAGGTCGCGCACGCACGTCAAGCACCAGCCGTCCGGCGAGTGCGCGCAGTCTTGCAGGTGCGGTTGGGTCATCGTGGCCTTGTGTGTGCGTTACGAGCTGCATGGGTCAGGCGCACGGGACGGTCCAGCGCATACGCCAGCCGTGCGGCGGCTGACACTCGGCGTCAATACTTTCGCGTGGATCATCGCGGACGATCCGGTATTCCATCGCCGGCCCTCTGCTGAGGACAGGAGCCGCAGTTACGGACGATGGCAGGCGCCAGCGTGACCTTGGCGGGTGTCTTGGGGGTCGTGTTTGGCTGTTTCATGATGTCTACATTATGCCCGAATGTGGGCATATATACAAGCGAAGGATCGCCTTGTTCGACGGAGTTTTGCTATGAAAAATGACACCGGGGCCGCCGCGCCAGCGCGGCGCTATTGCCGCCTGCCTCAGGCGTACAGCGCGGACTCGCGCCTCTCGCGCTCCGCCCGCAGGGCGAGATAGGCGACGTTGGTGGCTTCCGGGTTCTCCAACCGCAAGCTGATAAGGGGCCGGCACATCCGGCCGGCGGGGTAGCCCGGTTCCAGCGTCAGGGCGACCTCTTCGAGCACACGTAACCGCTGCGCTTCGTCATATCCGACATCCGTATGCAGGTCCCGATCCGGTTGTTGGCGGAGCGGCGGATATTCGGATCGATAGACGGTGTAGCGGGCAACTGCCTGCCAGTCGGCCCGCATGTCGGCCAACACCTTGTCGGTCTTGGGCGGGGTGGCGGCTGCCGTCGCGCAGGAGGAGGTGGCTTCGGGGATGATTTGCACCACAGCGCTGGTCATTTGAGACCCTTCAGCGCTTCGCGGGCGATCTTGGGCACCTGCTGCTCCATGCAAACCACTGTGCCGCAGCCTTCGCTGGCCGGCTTGTTGGCGAGGTTGGGGCAGAACGCCGAACAGGTCTCGCCCTCGGCAAACTCGATGAGCCGCAGCAGGGCAATGGCTCTGGGGCCTTGCGACAGAGCGGTTGGTGTGGGCATGATGCGCCAATTATACCCGCTTTTGGGGATACCTGCAATCGTGCGTTGCGCGCACACGGTGGCGCGCGACGACCAGCCGGCTACTTCAGGCCAAGCGCTTGGTGCAAAGCCTCGAATCGGGTTTTCGCTGCAGCGGCCGGTATTTGCCCGAGCCGCTCCAGTTGCAGGGTAATTGCCAGTGGCGAACGGTTGTGCGCCTTGCTGCATGCGTCGATACTGCGCGATATCTAGCTGCCGACCTCTTTGGGGCACCGCTCATCGACATAGCAGATCAGTCGGTGGCGATCTGAACCACAACACTCAACCTACAACCACGCAATCCGGAGGGCCGGGGGAACGATGGACGGTAAGCCTCACCGGATGCTGCGGAGCAATCCTTCACCCCTCGCTGGAAGGTCTCGAACGAACAGCTCCACTTCGGCAGCGTTGAGGCGGTGTTTACCGCCACCGACGCGCAGTTGTCAGAGGTTTCCGGTGTGGGCCCGAAGCTGGCGGCCACAATAACCGAAGTCGTCCGCAGCAAATATCGGGCGTAGGCCAATCTCGCGGCGTACTCGCCGAGCGTCAGCGCGCTGGTAGACTCTATCCCCGAATTCGGGTATAATATCTGCATGAAAGATCAACGCGCAGAGATTTACGTTTCAACCGATGTCGAGGCGGACGGCCGCATTCCGGGGTGCAGTTCCATGCTCAGCTTCGGCTCCGCCGCCTTCACGGCCGAAGGCAAGCTCCTGTCCACGTTCACCGCCAACCTTGAGCTGCTCGCTGGTGCCGTCGGCGATCCGGGGACGATGGCGTGGTGGGAGAGTAACAAGTCGGCATTCGCGGCGACCCGTACCAACCTGCAGGCGCCGGCAATGGCGATGCCCGCCTACGTGGCTTGGCTCAAGGGGTTGCCCGGCAAACCTGTCTTCGTTGGCTTCCCGGCGGCCTTCGATTTCCTGTTCGTCTACTGGTATCTGATCAAATTCGCGGGCGAAAGCCCGTTCAGTCATTCGGCGCTGGACATCAAGACCTACGCGATGGCCTTGCTGCACAAGCCGTACCGCGAATGCACCAAGCGCAACTTCCCGAGTCACTGGTTCTCCGCTGCGCGACACACCCACGTCGCGCTCGACGACGCCATCGAGCAGGGCGAGCTGTTCTGCAAAATGTTGGACGAACACCGGCGACAGCCTCAGCCGCTGCCGGCGCGGCCATGAACGGGCCGATCCGCGAGGGCACCTTCACGACTTCCGAGGGCGAGTTCGTGAAGATCGAGGTCCAGCATTACCCCAAGAAGCGCTTCGTGTTGCGGCGCCTGAAGCGTAACGAGCAAGGCGCCCACGTCTACGCCGACAACGACTTGCGGCCGGTTTCGCCCGAGGTCTGGACCGGCCTCGAAACGTGGCTATAGCCGGCGCCGACCCATCATCACTAACTCAAGGAATAACCATGCCCGCCACCCGCGTATCCCAGCAACTCGCCGCCCACGAGGCAATGATCCCCATGGCTAAGTGGTCCAAGGATCACTGGAGCACGCTCGCGTACATCGAGACCGTCATGGTCGAGTGCGCCTGCTTTCAGGTAGGGCTCGATCCGCGCATGCGGTCCAATCGGCACAATTTCCGGATATTGCACGAGGATTGCCAATGGCCGTTACGCCGAGGCGGCACCTCCGGCCGGGCGACGGCGTCCATGGCCATAGTCATGCGCCCCGAGCATGCCACCGCCTTGAATGACGGTGAGCGCGTAGCCGGCCACGACGACTGGGGTTGCGTCTTGGACTTGGCGGCAGAAGGACTGTTCACGACCCCGCCGGAGAAGATCGATCCGTGCGTCATGCTGCACTTCGCTCCGCGCGGACTGGCGTTGGCCAGCGCCTTGCGGGCGCATAAGGCTGCCGGGGGTAACTTCCGGAGTTGCGTTCCCTCCGCCTGAGCGGTCGCATGCGTTCCAACCTATCTTCCGTCCCCATCCCGCGTCGGCTCGGCGAGCGTCCGCGCGACCCGCGCGGACTGCCCATCCCCTACGTGGTGCTGGTGATCAACGGGAAACCTGATTTCCGGATCACCGATGTCGAGCGCTGGGCGACCGTTGTCAATCATCGGCTTTGCGCGTTGTGCGGGGAGCCTCTTGGCGCCCGCGTAGCGTTCATCGGCGGTCCCAAGTCGAATATCTCCCGCTGCTTTACCGACGGACCCATGCATCGGGATTGCGCCGAGTACGCGATTCGCGTGTGTCCGTACCTCGCCCTCCGGCATATGAAGCGCACCGACGATACCGTGGCCCCTGATGGGGTGGCACTCAAGGTGATCGAGGAGATGGATGAAGAACGGCCCGAACGCTTTTTCGTCGGGATCACCACTCGCTACGAGGTTGATCTGTTGCCCAGCGGCTCGGCCTACATCCGCGCCGGGGAGTGGGACAGTGTGGCGTGGTTCCGCCACGGTGAACCCGTGGGGCCGCCCGAGGCGCCGGCGACGGCCACGCCAAGCCCAACCAGCTAGTCTTCGCGCACCGAGGTCGGCATCTGCCGCAGCTCGAAAAAATTACCCCCGTCCGGATGCTCGGCCATATACAGGTGAGCAAGGTCCTGCGCGTAGTTGTTGTTGATCTTGAAGTTCTCTTCGACATCGGCCAGCGCGCAGTTGTGGCGCGAATACTCGATGATCGTGCGCGACGAGTAATGTTCACGACCCTTGCGCCACATGATGTCGGCCTGCTGGCAGAAAGCAGACCAGATGTGCCAGTTCGAGGGGAACCACTGCGGGAATCCTTTGCTGTATCGCTGCTTGCCTTCGCTGAGCAGCCGCAGTTCCTTGGCATCGGCAGGCGCATCCTCCGGGTCGATCGAGATCATCGCCTGAGTGAGCATCCGACAGGCCGTTGCACTGCACCGCGTCACCAACCTCCGCGTGTTTGGCGCTGTTTCGCCAGATCGGCCGACGAAAAATGGAAGGCTTGAATTCGTGGTGGACCGTCTTGCCGGGACTACGCTGCAGGACCTTGACGACTTTCAGGCTGAGCTGGAGGCGCTGCTTGGCGTGGCCGTAACAGTATTGACGCCTAGCGATTTTCCGGCGCGGGCGCAGGCCGCGATGTTGACCGACACGGTCGCGGTCAAACCCGCCGGCGAGGGGCAGCAGTCAGTCGTACTGCGGCAGGTAGGCAGGGTCGATCTTGCCGTCAGGCTGTACCCACGGCGGGGGCTCCCGCCGAATGCGCTCGGTGGCGCTCCGGATGCGCTGATGGGCCGCGTGCAATTCCGCCTTCGAGAAGAACTCCAGCAGCCCGAGCGTGGCGCCGCCGGTGGTGTTAGCCAGCATGCATACGTGATCGCGGCCCAGCAACTCCTGCCAGTAATTGAAGGCGTCGATGCTGCTGTCGCCGTTAGGCGGTAACGCAATCGTGAAGCGCAACCCGCTGCGCATGGCGAGGACCAGTTCCGGCCAGCCGGGGTAGCCACAACCAATGGCGACTGCCGTTTCGGGGGCTGGGGTCAAGAATCCTCCTGCTGGGACGTGGTGAGCTCAACGTGCAGCAGACGGGCAATTCCTTCAGCCGCATCATCGCGCTCGCCGCGCGACGCGTAATGCTCGCCAATGACCCGGAATGGAGGATTCTCGGCGTGCATCTCAAACCGGTACCGCCCGCGCTCATCGTGCGGCAGATTGATCAATTGCACGAGTGGCCGTGGCCGGATCACGGGCTCGGTGCGACCAAGGGGCGGACGGGCAGTCAGGACCAACCGGCCGGTGGTTTGGTCCAACAGATGCAGCCACGTAATGCCGGCAGTGACCTCGATCCAGTCAATCGCCTCGGCTGCCGTGCTGAACTCGCGTTGCCCGAGCTTGCCTTTCTGGCGGTAGATAGCCACCAACGTTGCCGGTAAGACCTTGGCAAAGGTTTCTTGCAACGCGGTGCTGAGCGCGGCCATCGTCAGGCGCTGGCCACCGCTCAGGTCGGCGCTGGTGTAGCGCGCCGCAGCAACAACCGGCGACCGTTGCGCACGGCCATGGTGATGGCCCAGACGGACAACGCGATATAGAGCACCACGTTGAACATGCCGGTGGTGTCTTCGAAGAAGGCTGAGCCCGACCAGCGGATCGAGCGCAGAAACAGCACCATCAGCAACAGGGCGAAAATGGCGAGCGGCAGGACGCCGAAGTAACCGGCTTTGAAGTAGCGCCAGTTACGGGCGAAGGTGGTGCGCAAAACGGGTAGGGACATGGAGTCTTTCGCACCGGCCGGGGCCAGTTGGGTTCGGTTGAGCGAACTCGATTCTGCCTTGAATCGATGGCACGAACAAGCACCGCGTTCGGTTGGGTGAACGGGCGAGGGGGCAAAGCGTCTATAGGGGGTAGTGCAGTAGCGAGAATTCGGGTGGTGCGCGCGATGCGGGAGGGAGGGAGGCAGCGGGAGACAAGGCTCTGCTGCTGGTCGGCGTTGCGGGCGCGTTTACCACGAATGCTCGCCATCGGCTCTAAGGCATAGAGCTGCGGACTTCTCGTCCGTTGACCGCAGGCTCGAATCCCGCACGGCCTATCAACAAAGTTGTTCTTCAAAGCTGTGACAGCAACGCCCGACAAGCCGCGTAGGTCAGCAACGGAATGCCGACAAACAACACCAGAGCCCATACCAGCATTAGGAACAGGATCGGATTCATGCCGATCTCCACTGGTCGCGCACATAGCGCGCAGACCATTCATGCCCACAGTCGGTACTGCAGACGATGACGATATTGCTTTGATGCAAGCGCGCCCAATCACCCCATACGAACTTGTTCATTTGTTCTCCACGTTGAGCCCTGCGCGGCCGGAGCCGGAGCCCCAGCGCGAAGTTGGTCAGCCCGCCGGCCGGTCCATCGCCGGCCGGCCGGCCTTTCCCGCCCCTCGCTCCGGGCAACAAGCTCACGCAATGAGCCAAGAGAGGCGGAAGATATTTCAATCTTTCACCCAAAGTATGAAAGTTTTGCACTATTCTGTCCCATATTCCAAATAGTGATGATTCGCATAGCATGGATTACAGTCACAGCCGCGATCATAGTGATCATGGAGGTAGTCGCCTACCTGAAGACCACCGAGCGGACGGCTTACCACTTGGTCGCCGATCGGCAGATTCCCGCCTTCAAGGTTGAGAAGAGTTGGCGGATCTTGTACAAAGACTTCGAAGCGTGAATTCGGCAGAAGTTGGCCATTGGCGCCGAGCCTTCATCGCTGCCAGGCGAGCAGTTTTAGGGGGTTGAGCGATGCAGTCAGTGATTGGTTCGGTACCCTTGGAACGCATCCATGTGCCGCGCGTTGGCATGCTCGCCACGGTGCGCAATCGGCGCGGGGTCATCTCAGCGGTAGAGCCTTTCGCTGCGTCCAAGACCTCCGAACTGCTCCACCTGGTCACAATCGAGTTCAGCGATTCCGACGGCGACGCCGAAGAAACGCTGCTCTGGGAGCGCGAGCGTCAGCCGGTGGTTCTCGAGCCCAATGCCCTTCCACGCGCCGGCGTCGATGCGCCGATGCGCATGCGGGAGTTCCTCGCTCTCCAGCGTGCGACCCGCTGGACTGCCATCACGCCGTTCCTGGCTGCGGATTCAGCCGCGCGGCGCAGCGAACTGGTGCCCACCGCACCGGTCTACGGCGCCGTCAGCGCCGATGACTTTCAGCTCGTTCCCTTGGCACGCGCGATGCGCATGCCCCGGGTCTCGCTTTTGTTGGCCGACGATGTCGGGCTGGGCAAGACGGTCGAGGCGGGCCTAATCCTGGCCGAACTGGTGCGCAAGCGCCGCATCCGGCGTGTCCTGATCTTGACGCCGGCTTCGCTGCGCACCCAGTGGCAACAGGAAATGGAAGACAAGTTCTCCCTCGGCTTCGATATCGTTGACAAGGCGGCCACCCACAAACTGCAGAAGGAAATGGGTCTCGACGCGAACCCTTGGCGCGCGCTGCCCAGAATCATCACGTCATATCACTATCTGCGCCAGCCGGACGTGCTGGAGCAGTTCATCGCCAATTGCCGCACGACCCACTCCCACCAGGGTGCGCAATTGCCATGGGATCTGCTGATCGTTGACGAAGCGCACAACCTCATGCCGTCGAACTTCGGCGAGGACAGCGACCTCGCCGAGATGTTGCGGCTGTTGACCCCTTGGTTCGAGCACCGGCTCTTTCTGACCGCCACGCCGCACAACGGTCACACGCGGTGCTTCTCCGGGCTGCTGGAGCAGCTTGACCCGGTGCGGTTCACGCGCACGCCAGGGTTCACGGACAAAGAGCGCCAGATGATCGGCGACGTGCTGATCCGCCGGCTGAAGAGTGAGATCAACACACAGGACAAGGAGGCCGGGCGACCGCCGCGGTTTGCCACCCGCTACCTAGAGCCACTGCCGCTGTACCTGCCCAAGGCAGAAAAGGAACTGGCAATGGCGGTGCGGGCCTTCTGTGTTGCGCTCAAGCGCCAAATCATTGCCGCGCCCGAAGCGCGGACCGTCCTCAACTTCGCTATTGAAGTGCTGCGCAAGCGTTTGCTTTCCTGTTCCGTCACCTTCGCCGACAGCTGGCTCCGTTTCAAGGCGGGCTTGGCGGAAAGGGAGGCCACGCAGACCAGCGAAGTACTGGCTGCGCGGCGGGCATTGCAGGAGGACATCGACGACGATCAGGAGCGCGAAAGCCGCAACCTGCACGCCAACCACGTAGTGGGTGCGTGGATGTATCCCTACTTGGGAGCTCTGGCCGAAAGCGTGGCAGCCGTAGACGCCGCCCTCCGCGCTTTGAAGCTGGATCAGCTTCCCGTGGTCAGCAAGGTGCCGACGGTCGACGCCCGTTTTGATCGCCTGAAGGATCTAGTCAAGCAGCGCTTGCGCAACGCAGAGGCGTGGAACCGCGACGAGCGGTTGATCGTCTTCACCGAATACAAGACCACCCTGGATTATGTAGTTAAGCGGTTAGAGGGCGAGTTCGGTGCAGACAGTGGCGCCATCATCCAGCTCTACGGCGGCATGAGCGATGAAGACCGCGAGCGCATCAAGTTCGCCTTTAACGACCCCGATTCGCCAGTGCGGATCCTGGTGGCCACCGATGCTGCGTCAGAGGGGTTGAACCTCCAGCACACGGCGCGGTTGCTGATGCACTTCGAAATTCCCTGGAATCCGTCGCGCTTGGAGCAGCGCAACGGCCGCGTTGACCGCTATGGCCAGTCGTCCGACGTAACGATCTACCACTTCGCCAGCGACGATGACGCCGACTTGGCCTTCGTCGCCCGCGTCCTGGAAAAGGTCAACGACATCCGCGAAGACCTCGGCTCCGTCGGTGAGCTCTTCGATGCCGCTTTCCAGCGGCGGATGATGGAGTTCAACGAAGACAAAGAGGTTTTTGCCGAACTTGAGCGCGAAATCAGCACGCGCAAGCGATCATCAGATGACGCCCGGGTGCACACCCAAGAGCGAGGGACCGGAGACCGCGCCCGGTTTGAGCAACTGCTAGTCGATCTGGACCTCAGCCCTGTGACGCTGCAGGAAACCTTGCGCATCGCTTTGGGCTTGGGCTCAGCCCAAGTGCCACTGGAAGGTCCCGACGCAAGGGGCCGCATGCGACTTCGGTCACCCCTGCCATCTCGCTGGCAGGCCGTAGTGGATGATAGCCTCCGGCTGCGAGCGAACAAAGGTGTCACCGGTTCGATGCCTTGGCTGGTCTTCGACAACCAATTCTTCATCCACACGATCAACGGCCGCCCGGTGTTCCGCCCGTCGATGGACACCGTGCTGCTCCACTTGGGGCACCCCGTCATGCGACACGCGTTGGCCTCGTTCGCCCGCCTGCGCTTTCCCGGCGGCCAGAGCGAGTTCACACCTCCAAGCCGCTGGGTGGTCACTCGCGGCGCGGTGCCGGCCGGCGCCGACGCGTTGCTGCTGCTCACTGTGGAAGAGATGGCCGTCAACGAACTGCGCGAGACCTTTCACCACTGGGTGCGAACTGTAGTCTTGCCCATCAACGGCGGCGTGCTCGGTGATGCGTTGGCCTACACCGGCCCCCATGGCGCAGCGCAGCCAGGTGTCGAGGATGCCAGCGGCGTGCCAGAGGCGCGAGCTATCTGGGACGACGTCGACGACGATGTTCGCACCTGGATCAACAGCTACCGAACCCGATTGACCGAGACGATTACCACCGAGCTCAAAGCGGCGGGGGTCGAGGCTGCGGCGCATGAGAAGGAAGCCTTCGAGCGCCGGATCCGGGAGGTGTCAGCACTTCAGCGCGACCAGAGCATCGACAAACTCAAGCGAGAGATCGAAGAGCAGCGCACGGCCGCCTTGCAGTATTCGCTGCTTGAAGATGCCAACGAGCTGGCTGAACGTCGGCTGCGCGACCTGCAAGACGAACTCAAGCGCCGACAAGGGCAGTTTGGCGATCTACTGGAACGGCTCCAGCAAGAGCGCGATCGCATATTGCAGCACGTGCAGCCCCTTCGGTTCAGCCTCCGGTCCACAGCGCAGGTTTTCCCGGTCACGGTGGAAATCCGGCTCCCGGGGGCGCAGGCATGAACAACAAGATCGAGTGGTGGAGCAGCCTCAACCATGGCGGGCTGCTGATATCCCCCGACAAGATCGCCACGGTCTTTGCTACCGAATTGCCGGCGCTGCCCATGTGGGAAGGCGACAAGCTGCGCCGCGCACTCACGGCGTTTGATGGTACCAATGAGCGCCTGAGCGCCTTGCTCGACTTCATGCTACATGACCTGTCGGCCTTGCCCGATGGTGAATGGCAGAAGGCGCAAGGCGTGGATGCGCGTTGGACCCTGCGCAGCTTCACCGGCGCGCTGGTTAAGCCGCGGCGGCTCTGGCAAGGGCCCCAGGGCGAAGTGCTGCCCGTGTTCGTGCCCGACGAGGGCGCGTCGCGCCAATTCGCCGGCCGCCTGGGCGTCGGCCGCTCGCGCCAATTACTGAGCCGAGCGGTGGAGTGGTTGCGTCAGAAGCAGCAGCCGCTGGCGCTGGTGACGAACGGGCGCCAGTGGCGCCTGGTGCATGCCGGCCAGGACTACGAAGCCTGGTGCGAGTGGGACATCGACCTGTGGTTCGTGGAAGGTCTGCCCGGACCGCAAGTCATGGCGTGGCGGCACCTGTTGTCCCGTGATGCTTTGGTTGCACCCAACGCGAAGAGCGAAAGCAGCTTGTTGGGTGCCATGCTGGCCTCGCGGAAGGGTCAGGCCGATCTGTCGGCCGTGCTGGGCGAGCGTGTCCGCCAGGGTGTGGAAGAGCTGATCACTGCATCATACAGCGCCATCGAGCAAGCCCAGCAAGCGGGCACCGCGCCCGCCTTTACTGACCTGTATGTGGCCGGCTCGCGCATCGTGATGCGCTGCATCATCACGCTGTTCGCCGAGGCCCGAAACCTGCTGCCGGTTGACAACCCGATCTACCAGCGCGCCTACAGTCTGGAAGGCCTGCGACAAAGTTTGGACCGCCGTGCCAGCGGCCGCGGAAACGAGCGCCTGGCCCAAGGCCGCAGTGCCTGGCCCAGGCTGATTGCGCTGTTCGGTCTGGTCTATCACGGCTCATCGCACGAAGCCATGCCGGTGCCACAATATAGCGGTGGCCTTTTCGAGCCGGGTGATCCACAGTCGCAGGACGGTATCTCGCGTGCACTCGCGCTGCTGGAAAGCCCGGGCAACGCCATCACCGACCGCCAGGTTCAGCACATGCTCCGCCTGCTGACGCGCACGCGTCTACGGGTGCGGCAGGGCCGCAAGAACACGTTGGTGGATGCGCCGGTGGATTTCTCGGCCCTCTCATCCGAGTACATCGGCATCCTGTATGAAGGCCTTCTGGACTTCGAGTTGAAGCAGGCTGCCGAAAACGACCCGGTGGTGTTCCTAGCGGTGGGCAACGAGCCCGCCTTGACGCTGTCGCAGCTAGAGGGCATGGACGACGCCGTCATCAAGCAGCTCTTCGAAGCGCTGAAAGAGAAGGACAAACCAGAAGCCGGCGAGGACGATGCTGGCGGCGAGGAGTCCGAAGTAGCAGAAGCGCTCGACGAGTCGAACGATGCGAACATCGCGGACGAATCGGATGAATCTGATGTGGAGGCAGAGGTCGTCGACCCAGACGAGGATCTGGCCCTCAGCCCCGACCACCTGGCGCGAGCCCAGACGTGGCTGGAAAGAGCGGCAGTTCTGGCCGGCCTGGTCAAGAAGCCGCGCGGCCGCAAGGCCGGCGACGGTGCAGACGACGCCGAAGCCTTGGCCAAGGCCGCCAAGCAACTGTGTGCACGCCTCGTGGCGCCCGGCCAATTCTTCCTGGTGCGCTGGGGCGGCACGCGCAAAGGCGCTGGTACCTTCTATACCCGCCCGCAACTGGCGGCGCCCACCGTGCGCCGGACGTTGGAGCCGCTGGCCTACAATGCGGTCCGCACCGCGGTGGATGCCCGCACTGGCCTGGACATCGTGGTGGAGTGGGTTCCCAAGCGCCCCGAGGCAATCCTGGCCTTGAAGGTCTGCGACTGCGCGATGGGCTCGGGCTCGTTCCTTGCCGGCGCCCTTCGGTATCTGACCGATGCGCTGGTGGCATCGCTGTACCACCACAAGCTGATCGAACGCGCAGAAAATGGCGGCGTGCCGCGCATGGCCGATGGCCAAATTTCAGAGGTGCTGAGCGACGAGCTTCTGAAGCTCAACCCCGCACATGAAAGCTTTGAAGAAGCGCTGCGCGCCCAACTCAAGCGCCACATCGTGGAGCGCTGCCTGTACGGGGTCGACCTGGACCCATTGGCGGTCGAGCTTGGCCGCATGACCCTGTGGGTCGAGACCATGGATCGGGACTTGCCCTTCGGCTTCCTGGACCACAAGCTCAAGGTGGGCAACTCATTAGTAGGCGCCTGGTTCGATATCTACCGCGACTATCCCGCAATGGCGTGGAAACGCGAAGGCGGTGACAAGGACTACCAGAAGGACAAGCCCGGCAACCTGGTCAACCACTTCTACGTCAACGCCAAAGGCAAGAAGCTCGGCGACAAGTTCACTGCGGCCATCAACAGTCGGGGTAAGGCGGTGCCTGACCAACTGCAAACGCAGATCACTGGTCAGCTGAGCCTAGGTGAGGCGATGGAAGCCAGCGACGTGCATGACGAGTTACTGAATGTGTTCCGCGCGCTGCACCGCTTGCCGGTCCATGACAGCGACAAGCGCGCAGCAATGTACCGCAATGAGGTGCTGAACAACCCGCACTACCACACGCTCAAGGCTCGCATGGATCTTTGGTGCGCATTATGGTTCTGGCCCGGTGAGCAGATCGACCTGGCGCCGCTGCCATTCGATTTCGCGCAGCCGAAGGACGCGGCACTGACCCTGGCCCAAGACTTGGCGCAGCAGCACCGCTTCTTCCACTGGGAGTTGGAGTTTCCGGATGTATTCAGTGCTGGGCAGTCTGGCTTTGACGCCATGCTGGGCAACCCGCCGTGGGAGACCATGCAGCCCAACTCCAAAGAGTTCTTCTCCAATCACGATCCTTTATACCGCGCTTACGGGAAGCAAGACGCGCTGGCAAAGCAAGTTGAGTACTTCAGTTTGTGGCCACAGATTGAGGCCGACTGGATCAACTATATTGCGGGGTTCAAATACTTCGCCAACTGGATGAACTACGCTGGCGCAGCCTTTGGGGACCGAATCGAGGTCGATAGGGATGGCAAAAAGAAGCATGATCTGAACCTCGGCGGTCGAGGCAAGAATAGCTTTGTCGAATCAGCCCAACTGCACCAAAAGTGGCAGCAGCGACGTCGTAAGCGGAAGGGCTTTTCCGATGTGTCACACCCCTTTGTGCACCAAGGCAGCGGTAAACCATACCTCCAGAAAATGTTCTTGGAACTGAGCCACGCACTGCTGAGACCACAAGGCCGCATGGGCATGATTGTGCCAAGTAGCGTCTACACAGACAAGGGTGCGAAGGCATTGCGCGAATTGTTCCTGGATCATTGTGACTGGGAATGGCTGTTTGTCTTTGAAAACCGAGAGGCCATTTTTGAGATCCACCGATCCTTTAAGTTTGGTCCCCTTATTGCGCAGAAAGGCGGCACAACTCAATCTATCCGCGTAGCGTTCATGCGGCGGAACGTCGACGATTGGGCACGGGCGGAGCAACATGCTTTGAGCTACCGGCGAGAGCAGGTGCTTGAATTTTCACCATACTCGAAGGCAATTCTGGAAATTCGTAGTGAACAAGACCTCCGCGTGCTGCAAAAGGTCTACGCGAATGGTGTCCTGCTGGGCGACCAGAGTACCCATGGCTGGGGCATCAAGTACCAGCAGGGCGATTTCAACATGACTTCGGATTCCAAACTGTTCCCTGCGCGGTCGAAGTGGGAGGTGCAGGGTTACCACTCGGACGAGTACGGCTACTGGTTGAAGGGTGCTTGGCGAGACTACAACGGCCCAGCGCACATTCTGGATCGAGAACCCGGACTGGTGCTATCACGGGATGGCTCGCGTGCTATATGCGCGGCTGATATTGAGAGCGTAGCGTTGCCACTAATGCAAGGGGTAGGCATTTGGCAGTTTGACACTTGTGCGAAGGAGTATCTCTCCGGCGCCAATCATCGAGCTAAGTGGACTCATGCAAGCTTTTCAGAGTGCCGCCTTCCGAGCCCTCAGTTTCTGATGAACGCCGTGGACTATGTTTCCAATCCTAAAGCATCAAGAGGCTCGAACCTTGTCTTCAGAGCAGTACAGAATGCCGCCAATCAGCGCACGTTTATCGCGTCGATATCACCGTTCTGTCCAACTGGAAATTCGCTGGCGATGCTTAATGTAGAGAAAGGACGTGACGCGCTGATCGCTCGGTGCAATGCATTTGTGGCGGACTACGTACTGCGCCCAAGAATGAGTCAGGCAAATCTGAATTGGTTTGTAGTCGCGGAAATGCCCGTACTGCCAGTCCAGACGGCCAAAGTGGAGAGATACATATCGTCTGCGGTCCGTGCACTCCTATTTACCGGAAAGACGCACGCGGGTGAATGGGCACAACGAGCAGACCGTTCATGGCGGCGCTCTTGGGCGGTCACACCTCATGAGCGCTTGCGTGTGCGCGCAATGCTTGATGCGGTCATCGCTAGTGCAATGGGTCTCGACTTGACGGACTACAAATGGGTGCTTCGAGATGCTGACTACCCGGTTGCTCGCTTGGCCGATCGTCAGTTCTGCGACGGCTTGGACACCAAAGGTTTCTGGCGAGTCGATCGAGAGTCTGATCCTGAACTTCGTCACACAGTCCTATCCTTGGTCGCCTTCAGCGACCTCGATCGGGTTGGTCTTGACGAGTTCGTCGGTCAGAATGACGGCGAAGGGTGGTTCGTCCCGGATTCCGTGCGTTTGACTGAATACGGTTTGGGGCATGACGATCGCGCGAAGGTGCATCAGCCGGTGGCATCGCGTCTGGGGCCGCGCTTCCACCATTGGCAGTTAGGGGAAGACACCGAACGCTCTTGGCAGGAATGCGCCGCACACGCGGATCTGATACGACGAATTGTCGAGCTGCATTATTCAGCAGATGAAAGTGGCGGCAGTTTGCCCGTCGCTGCAGAGGGACCGACTGACTACAAGCATGGAGGCTTGTTCTAATGCTGAACCCCATCACCTACACCGAGCAGGTGGTCGGCGACTTTCTACGCTACCAGCTCAGCACCTACGCCTTCGCCGATGCGGGGCTGTACCAGCAGATGCGCGGACTGCTAAACCTGGAGCAGACGCGCAACACACCGCTGATGAAGGGGCCTTTCATCTCGCTGTCGCGCACGTTCCAGCAAGGTGCCACGCTAGAGCAATTGGTCAACGATGGCGTGCTGCACCCGCACATCCGGCAGTTGTCGCCGTTCCCGTCGGTGTACCAGCATCAAGACAAGGCCATTCGCGCTATCCGCGCTGGCCAACCGACGCTCGTAGCCACTGGCACCGGCTCGGGTAAGACTGAGTGCTTCCTGCTGCCGATCATCAGCCGTTGCCTTCAGCTGCGGGACGATTCGGCGCCGGCCGGCATCACCGCCGTCATCGTCTACCCGATGAACGCGCTGGCCGAAGACCAGTTGCAGCGCATGCGGGCGCTGCTGGCCGGCACGGGCGTCAGCTTCGGCATGTACGTGGGCAAGACTCCGCGCCGCGAGGCCGATGTGACCGGCGTGCGCCTGCCGCCCGGTAGCACCGCAGCCGACTACAAGGCCAAACTAGCCAACATGCAGCAGAAGAAGGAAGACCGAGCGCTGCATCCGGCGGAAGAGCGGGCCAGCCGCGAGGCGATGCGCAAACCGGGCAACCAGCCACGCATCCTGCTGACGAATGTGAAGCAGCTGGAGCTGCTGCTGACGCGCCAGCAAGACCTGGAGCTGTTCGATAGTGCACTCCTCGAATTCCTGGTGTTCGACGAGGCACATACGTTCACCGGCGCCCAAGGCGCAGAGACGGCGTGCCTGATTCGGCGTTTGCGCGCCTATTGCGGCAAGAACGAAGCCAGCACGGCTTGCATCGCCACATCGGCCACCATCGCCGACCCGGTGAACGGGTTGGAGGCCGGGCGCGACTTCGCCAGTCGGTTCTTCGGTGTAGATAGCAGTAAAGTGGTGCTGGTGGGCGAGTCATACGAGAACGACCTTTGGGGCACACCACGCAAGGCCAGCCCACGGTTAAACGGTGACCAGGCGCTCCAGTTGCAGACCTTGCTGGAAGTGCTAAGCCAGGTAGACCGTGACGCTGCCAGCGACGCAGCAGTGCAGGCGCTACGCGTCTGGTTTCAGTCGGCCACTGGCGACCGCTTGCCAGCCGGCAACTGGCGCGAAGCGATTTGCCAGTGGCTAAGTCACAACGAGGTGGTTTTCCAGATCGGCGAGGCGCTGCGCAAGCCGCGCAGGCTGCAGGACCTTCTGACCAGCCTGGGCGCATCGTTGGGACGGCCGATCTCCCAGGAAGAGATTCTGGTCTGGCTGGCCCTAGGGGCTGCTTCTCGCCAGGGCGGGCGACCGCTGTTGCGCCCAGTGGTACACGGCTTTGTGCGCGGCGTGAGCGGCGCGGTGGTGACGTTCCCGGAACAAAGCAAAGACGCCAAGCTGTGGCTATCCTCCGAAGATGCGCTGGCTATTGACGCCGAACTTCACCGCTTTCCGTTGCTCAGTTGCACCACCTGTGGCCAACACTACTTCGAGCACGGACTAGAAGATTTCAACTTTATCGGTCCCAAGCCTGGCGGCGGTAGCGCTGAGGGCGCCGGGCGGGTCTGGCGCGGCACCGAGATCAACTTGGGCGGTATTCGGGCCCTGTCACTAGATCACCAAGTGGGCGCAGAGGCCGAAGACGACCCGGTGCGTACCGAGACTCTGTTTGCCTGCCGGTACTGCGGCACGGTGCATGACAGTAACCTGGTCGATTGCGTGGGATGCGGACGTAACAACGTGCTCAAGCCGCTGTACTTCGTGCAACAGAAGGAAGAGCACAAGGGGAAGTTGACACGATGTGTGTCCTGCAGCGCCGCCGGTCGCCGATTCAGCGGCAACTACCGCGAGCCTGCGCGCCCAGTGCGGGCCACCACGGTGGCCGACGTGCACGTGCTGGCTCAAAGCATGATTCACCGCGCCGAACGGCGGCGCCTCCTTGTATTCGCCGACAACCGGCAGGACGCTGCCTTTCAGGCGGGGTGGATGCAAGACCGCTCGCGCCGCTATCGGCTGCGTGAGTTGATCTACCAGAAGCTGAAGCAAGGACCGGTCTCCGTCAGCGACCTGACACTGTGGCTAGACCAACACCTGGACGCTGATGACGAATTGTCGCGGGCGCTGATCCCGGAGGTCTGGCGCGTAGAGCCCAAGTCGGAAACCGGCCAGGGCCACGGCCAGGAGCGGAAGTGGTTCTTGCGAGTACAGATCCTGCGCGAGCTGGCGGTGGGTGGGCGGCAGCGCGTGGGCCTCGAACCGATTGGCCGGATGAAAGTGGATTACCTAGGCCTCACCGCGGACAGGCCTGAACTGGCGCCTTGGGCGACCAGGCTGGGGTGCGAGCCGAAGGCCTTGGCCGAGGGCGTAGCTTCGCTGCTGGACGCGGCCCGGTCCCGGCGCATGGTGTACGACAGCATCACAAACGTCTATTCCAAGGTCTGGATGGACGGCGAGCTGCAGGTGATGCGCGGCTACCTGCCGTCGATGAAAGGCGTGCCTGCCGCGCTGAAGTTCCAGCGCGATGGGCAGGATGACGAGGGCCGCATCAAGCAGTGGTACAGCAACTACAGCACGGTTGCCAAGCAGGCTGCGGTGGCTTGGGGTGTCGCTCCCGATGAGGTGAGGCCCTTCCTCGAGGACATGTGGAGGCTGGTGACGGATGAGCTGCACCTGTTGGCTCCCGTGCAGCTGAAGGGCGCCCGAGGCGGACTGCTCCCTGGTTGTATCGGCGCACATCAGGTGGACGCGAACCGACTGACACTGCGGCCGGACAGAGGCATGCACCGGTGCCAGACTTGTCGCCGGCTACATGCACGCATCAACCCCGGCATGACCTGCATGGCCTGGCGCTGCGGCGGCAAACTGGTCTTCGAGGCCGAGAACCCCGATGACTACGACTTGCTACTGCTGGACCAGGAATTCGCCATGCTGCGGGCGAAGGAGCATTCGGCGCAGATCCCCAGCGCAGAACGCGAGCGGATCGAGAACGCCTTCAAGAGCGACGGCGAACGCATAAACACGCTGGTGTGTACACCCACGCTGGAGATGGGTGTGAACATCGGGGCGCTGGATGCTGTGCTGATGCGCAACGTGCCGCCGCTGCCCGCCAACTACTGGCAGCGCGCCGGGCGGGCGGGGCGGCAGTTCCGCATGGCGCTGGACATCACCTATGCGCGGGCGGCGAGCCACGACCGGGCCTATTTCAACGAGCCGCTGAAAATGCTGGAAGGCCTGGTGGAGCCACCCAGTTTTAACCTCCGTAACCCGGTGATGGTAGCCAAGCACGTGCATGCCACGGTGTTAACGGCACTGTTCAAGCTGCTGCGCGAGAAGGCACTGCCGCAAGCGGAGCTGGACGTCCTGCAAGGCGCGATGCGGGCCTGCCTGCCACCGCAGATCAAAACATTCTTGTTTACACTCGAAGGCCTGGTGCGCTCAGCGCCGATGAAGCTGACGGAACTGACCTCGGTTGTTCGGCAACATCGCGCGATCCTGATCGCTGCCGTGCTGGCTGCCTTCAAGCAAGGATGGCCCGAGGCCGACGCTGACGTGGTCAGCACGGAGCGAGTCTCAGGCATTATCGACAACCTGTCCGAAGAACTGCAGACCGTTATCGGCCGCTTGTTCCGGCGACTGCAATGGGCATTAGGGCAACTGGAGCGTCTGCGCAAGGTGGCCGAGGCCAAGGGTTCGATGGACCCCGACGAGGAAGCACTGCGCAGCCGCTGCGAACGACTGGTCAAGAAGCTGAAGGGCGAGGCCCGGCGCCGCTCCAACCAGGCCGAAGGCGTAGATGAGACTAATACCTACGGTGTGCTGGCTGCGGAGGGGTTCTTGCCAGGATATGGGTTGGACACTGGAGCGGTGAGCATTACGCATATCGCCCCGCGCTTCGGATCGGACATCTCCGACTGGGAACTGCGGCGCAACAGCGCGCTGGCCGTTCGTGAGTACGTGCCCGGCAACCTGATTTACGCGAACGCGCACAAGTTTGTGCCGCGCACCTTCCACCTGATTCCTGAAGAGCCCATCGTCTTCGCGGTGGATCTGGCCAATGAGTCCATTCAAGAGACCGGCGGCTTGGCGCAGCCGACGGCGCCGACGCAGACCGAGGCCTTGGGATCGGCCAGAATATTCGGCGTGCAGGTCTGTGACGTGGACGCGCCGCACCAGTCCTACATCTCGGACGATGAGGACTACCGATTCCAGTTGCCAGTAGCAGTTTTCGGTCAAGACCAGGGGCGGCATTCAGGAGGCCCGGCTTACGAGTGGGGCAAGGCCGTGCTACACCTAAAGCACGGACTACACATGCGGCTGGTGAACGTGGGGGCGGCCTCGCAGGTAAAGGCGCACGGAGAGATGGGCTACCCCGTATGCCTGGTGTGTGGCCAAAGCCGGTCGCCAATGAGCACGCTGAAGGAGCTGGACTCGTTCAACGAGCATCATATAGACCGATGTGGCCGCCCGATCCAGAAGATCGCCTTCTATGCGGAGGCTGTGGCCGATGCGCTTGTGCTGCCGGATTGCTCGTCCAAAGAGGCAGCGTACAGCGTCATGGAGGCACTGCGCCAGGGGGCGGCCGAAGTGCTGGACATGGAAATCTCAGACCTGCAGGTGCAGGTGTTGGGCAAGCCCGGATCGGAGACCTACGACGCGCTTCTGTACGACCCGATGCCAGGTGGATCGGGCCTACTGGAGCAGATGATCGGACACTGGCCGGCGGTCATTCAGCGTGCACTGAGTCTGGTGGAAAACTGCCCGTCAGCCTGCGAGACTTCGTGCGTTGACTGTCTGCAGCACTTCCGCAATTCGTTCTATCACTCCGAATTGAATCGGCATACTGCCCAGAACTACCTGCGCGAGTGGGGCAACGCCGTGAGCCTCAGCCACGTGATTCCGGCCGTGCTGCCGGACGACACTCAGACCCAGAAACCGGGGAATCCGCCCGAGCAACAGCTGGTGGCCATGCTCAAAGCAGCGGGGTTGGTCAACTTCGAGACGGAGAAGCCCATCGCGCTGTCGGGCGGAGTCACCACTCGCCCTGACGTCTACTTCCATGCACCCAATGACCAGTACGATGGCGTGTGCGTGTACCTGGATGGCATGAGCGAGCACTTGCATGGCAACGCGCAGACGGCCGCCAAGGACCGGCAGATTCGTGATGAACTGAGAAACACCGACTTCGAGGTCGTTGCGATCCAGTACCAGGAGCTCTATGACAAGACGGCCATGCGGACCCACATGCGCCGCATTGCGAAGGCAGTTGCTGGCAAGTCCAAAGCCAAGGAAGTCGAGGCGAGCGACACCTGGTTTGATGCTTCCTGAGTTGTGAGCTGGTCATCGTGGTTTGCACTGATCTATGGAATTGAAGCGTGAAGCAAGTCGGGGTTGACGGGTGTCATGCTGGCTGGATCGCTGTCTCCGATACGGTCGACGGTCTGACATATTGTATCCACCCGACCTTTGAGGATCTGCTCGATTCATGGTCGTCTGCGCAGAAGATACTAGTCGACATTCCTATAGGCTTACCTGCTCGAAGGATCCCTGTTCGCCAGTGCGACATGCAAGCGAGAAGGGTCTTGGGACCGAGGGCTTCAAGTGTCTTCACGCCACCATCGCGCAGCGCTTCCAGAGCCCAGAGCATAGAAGTGGCGCGCGAGCTAAACCTGACCGAGGTCCACCGCAGCCTTTCGGCTCAAGCATGGGGAATTTGCAGAAAGATCGCCGAAGTCGATCAAGCTCTGCTGGCTCATCGCAGGGCCCGGGAGGCAGTGATGGAGGTCCACCCGGAGGTGTGCTTCTGGTCACTAGCTGGCAGTGCACCGATGAATCATGCCAAACGCACAGCTGCCGGCCAGCGAGAGCGCCTTCAATTGCTCCAGCGATGGGAGGCGCATTCAGCTGAACTCCTGGGTTCCATCATGGCAAACCATAGGCGCCGCGATGTTCAGGCCGACGACGTGCTCGATGCGTTGGTGGCACGCCTCGGGGCACTCGGGACCGGCCGATGGCGACCCCCTTGGGGTGCCCGGCGGGGCGCCCTGCGAGAAAAGTGGTGCCTGGTAGGAGCTTCTTGAGCGAAACCATGAATTGCAGATTCGTCGGTGGTGGAATCTTACCGCCGCGAGGCACTCTTAGGCTCATATTGCCCATGCGTGTGCGCGATCATGCGAAATTGATCGGCGAAAACCACCGACTCGGGAGCATCTCCGAACGGTTGACGCGCCGACGAATCAATTCAATGAATGACAAGCCTTGCCGCAACCGATTCAGTGGCACCGGCATGTCCGCAAACAGCGCGCCGTTGCGCAGCGCCCCAAGCTTGCGCTCGATCAGCGGGATGTAATGCTGCCAGTCGTAGCGGGTCTGGCGGCGATCGAGCAGCCGCTCGTGGTCGGCGACTACGGCGTCTGCTGCGACCACGCTGACCCGGTTCGGATACAGCCGCGTACTCACCATCTGGCCCGCCAGCTCACACGGCACCGAGTACGAGCGACGCTAAGCGATCAAGATCGACGACATTTTTGATGGGGTAGTTGGGTAGGGCTTGAGGGCCCGGAAAACGAAGGGTTAGTTGTCCATGTCGCAAAGCGTTAACCCAAGCTTCTTAGCTAATTTCTCGGCTTCATTTTGAGAACAGTGCAAAAATACGGCAGCGACGCGCGGAGAACCGGCCATAAGCCACAGACCGCGCTCTTCTTTGGTATATTCCAGGCGCAGTGTGGGCATCTGCGTCGGAGATTCGTAGCTGATTCGCACTTCTGCTTCAGACCAGAGCTTTGGCGTAATGTCTAGCAGGCTATCCACCGCCGAATAGGCAATGCGAATCTTATCGCCAACGAGAATAGAAAATGAATTGATCGACATATTGGGCCAGAAAGGGAAGTAAAGCCAAAATTGGTTCACGCAATATTTAGCGGCACGATCCGAATGGCGCGCAGGACTGGAACTCGGACGCCATCGCTGGAATCGACAAGGCCAACAATTACCGCGAGCAGTGGTGCCGCGCGGCGTGGTCGGACCGGCTTCGTGACGCAATGCTCGAAAAGCAGCGCAGTGATTTGATGAGACATGTGACGAAATCCAAGCATGAAACGGGAAGTATACCCAGTAGATGTATGCTCTGTAGATAAATATGCAGTAGCGTTGCACGCTATGGGGCATGAAAAAGCCCAAGCCCAAGAGCGCGCGTGCCCGAGTGGCAGCAAATGTTCTGCGATTGAGAAGTGAGCGGGAATTAAGTCAGGAAGCGCTAGCGGAAGCGGCTGACTTTCACCGCACGTACGTGAGTCAGCTTGAGCGACGCGTGACCAACATCACGGTCGATAATCTTGAGCGGCTGGCTGTGGCACTACGCGTCGACATAATCGAATTGCTGCGCGACTAACCTCGTCCGCAGCACAGTCTGCTGCGCGCCCGAATGTGCACCGGCTGGGCTCCTTTGCTTCGCATCGCAGTAACGTACCGTATTGTCATCTCCAATTCACCATGGCGTGCGCCACCACTAGAAATGTCGAAGGGACCGCGTCCAAAGTACGCATTGCGCGCGGATAGTACTGCATCCGTTACCAACAAAGCGCCGTCAAGCTGTTGGTGAACTGTTGTTCGCTGTTAGTTTTGGTGATTTTCGCGCCATCAAACGATCAAGTGTAAATTCCATAGACGAGCTGCAGAATCGAGCGCTGTGCTCGCTCGAATCCCTCATGGCTCTTCAGCATCCGCAGGGGAATGCCGCCGGCCGAAAGTACCCTGTCAATCTTTAACCGTGATGTTCCGCCGGTTCCGGTAGCTCAACGTCCTGCCGCAATCGAGCAGGCAATTCGCGAAGTCGTTCAAGCCAACCGCCGCCCGGGTAGTGTCTCAGTTTGAATGTAAGGCGGCAAACCGCTTTTTCAGCGACCGCCGGTCGTGATGTGATCATGCGTGGATGAAAAAGCCTACGATCCGCGCCAGATCGTAGCCCAATTCAATGTAGTTACAACCGGGCCGGCGCGAACTGACGAGAACATGGCCTTTGAGATGTCTGTCGAGAAGGTACTCGGGTCAGGTTTTTCGGTGGACGAAGCCTTGGGGCTGATGGCGGCCACCGTGAACCCGGACTTCGCCCCGCCGCCGAAGGCTGCCTACACCGGGTATTGTCTGGACGACGCGCTGGACACGCGCGTGCGGTTGTCGTTGTGGGGTTATGTCAGAACTCCCCTGCTGGCACGGACGCCAGCGGGCAACGCGAGTTGAGCGCGCGAGCACATTGTGCGTTGCGCGTTCCGTGAGCAGACCACGAACCGCATTCGTTCCCGAGTTTCCGTACTACCATAGCGAACACGGTCGCATCGAGCGTCACACTCGCGGAGTCTTCATGCAAAAGAAATGCCTTGCACTATACCCACTTGTGGGTATAATATGGTTATGAACTCGAATGAACTTCTCCAACTCTTCGCCGTCATCAGCGGTTTCGTCGGCAGCTACTTGGTCATCAAGCGAAAGGTCTCGGCCTTCTACTGGTGGCTGGCTTCCAACGCGGCATTGATGGTGATCCAGTACGTCTTGGGCGCCTACATGCTAATCGCCCTTTACGCCGCATATTCGGTAATGAACGTTTACGGTATCTGTGAGTGGAGAAAGGCGGCGCGGCAAGGCCAGTCGCCCACCGCCGACACGGTTATCGGCCCCGGAATATAAGACCCGAAATCAAGGACTCGCTTTCATGACACCCGAACTGGAAAAACGCGACAAAGAACTGCACGCACTGGTGCGGCCTCTCAACAAGGCGCGCTACACCGTCGATGTGGGTTTTGGGTATGTCGAGAAATGGCTGGCCGACCTCGACCGTGACTATGGTCGCGGCAGCGCGGGCGGCTTGGAGCTTGACCCGGACTACCAACGAGGGCACGTTTGGCTTCCCGAGCAACGCTCGCGCTTCATGGAATATCTCCTGCGCGGAGGCAGCGCAAACCTGCAGCTTCAGTGGAATCATCCGTTGTGGAATGAGCAGAACGTGGTCACCGACTTGCCGCACCAGATGCAATTGGTTGACGGCAAACAGCGACTGGAGACGATCCGCCGCTTCATGCGCGGAGAAGTGCTGGCCTTCGGGCTTCCGGTTACGTCGTTTATCGGTACCAGCTTCGATCCTAATCGTTTGGGAACTTTCCGCATCAGCATGAACGTGCACAGCATCACCTTGCGCGCCGAGCTGCTCAAGTTCTATCTCGCCCTCAACGAAGGCGGCGTGGTGCATACCGCCGATGAGTTGGCGCGGGTGCACAAGTTGCTGAAGGCGGTATCGTGAGCGGCGCCGGTGTCGTGCCCATGGTGGCCCGTTCCGCCATCATCGAAGCGGTGCTGGTCGATCATCTCGCCAACCTTGCTCCTGCGGAACGGTTGCCGATCATCGACGATCTGCTGCACCGGCTCCAGTTCGAGCGGCGGCTGGCGGTGTTGACGGACGATGAGCGCCGGTATATGGACGCCAACGAAGAACTTTCCGATGCCCAGCGCGCCCGGCTGAGTGCCTGCGCTACGCCGGCAGGGCTGATCGGGCTTGCGGTTACTGGATGACCAACGTACTTGTTGCAGGCGACCGCTACAACATCTCGGAGCGCGCGATTGGCCGCACCTTTCACAACAGCCGACTGCAGCAATGGCAGCCAGCCGACCTTGATGCGCGCAACCATCACTTTCTCGTCGATCTACATGCCGCTGATCACGCTTTCCTGCCGCGACCGGTAGCGTATGAGGAGGCTCGCGCGGCAGATCAGCGGAAGGACTTGTTTGTGGATTTGCTCGTGGCACAGCGCTTCGCCCGGCTATTGACCGAAGCCGCTCTCGCAGTGCCTCTGGTCCCGGCCGCGACCAAATGAGCGGCCTCGGCGGCGCCAGGTCGTTGACCAGCAACGCGCACCTTGCCTCCGCCATGCTGGCCGCAATGCGCGGGCGGCTGGACTATATGGGTACGACCATCATGGCCTATGAAGCGCTGGAGGAGCTGAGCCGCGCCAGTGGCGTCCGTGACGGTGTCACCGGCCTGCTCGCGTCGCTTGACCAGCAACGCATGGAACCGGAGCTGGTCAACGTTGGTCGGGCAGCCGTGCTGTACTCCCTGCTGGAATGCTGGGTCAAACCCTGCCACCAGATTGCCCTGATGCGCGCGACCGGCCGTGACCGGGCGCAATGGCTGGAGGCGTTGGCATGAGCATAACGGACGCCGAGCGGCAGACCGCGCTGCGCCGCCTGCGCAAGTGCCTGCGTTTGGCCGCCTCGGCGACGATACCGGGTGAGGTGGCCGCCGCACTACGCCAGGCGCAAATCCTGATGCGCAAGTATGGCTTGTCGGCCGAGGACGCGGAGTTGGCCGACATCCGTGAGCTGGCCACGAGCGCAGGCGGTGGTTCTTCCGTTGCGCAGTGGGAGGCGTCGCTCGCTGATTGTGTGCGCGATGCTTTTGGCGTGCAAGTCCTGTTCCGCCATGGGGCCGTGGGCGCGGCGTACTGGGTATTCCCCAAAGGCAAGAAGCCGCAGAAAAGACATAGCCGCAAACATGGCGAAATCCTTTTCGTTGGCCCGGAAGATCGGGTCACGGTGGCGCTCTATGCGTTCGACGCCCTGCGCCGACAGTTGCGGCTGGCCAGAAAACAGCACGCCACGTTGTCAGGTCAACGCGGCAACGCGCTGAAAAGTTTTTGCTTGGGCTGGGCGCTGGGTGTAAAGAGCAAGCTGGCGGCGCTCGCCGCGCCATTCCCGATTGATGCGGCCACGTTGGCCCACACTGCCCAGCGCAAGAACCTCTCGGACAGGCAGGCTGAGGTGCGGGGGGCAATGCCTAAAGCCACCGCCGAGCTGGTCGCGTATCGCTACGGTCTGCGTGCGGCACAAGACGCGGTATTGAATGCTGGCGTCGCCGGCGGGGCCAATGATCTGGCCCTGCCGGAAAAGCCTCGTGCCTTGGTCCACGCGGTTGATCGCGACGCGCCAGCGGAGAATCAAGGTCGCTCACCATGACCCGCGCTCAGTCGGCGGGCTTCTCGGCGGCCGGGATCGCCATCCTGCGGTCGAACCCAAAGGCGCGCCGCCGGTTGCTGGTGCGCGACGCGCCGTGGTGGCGGGCGTGGCCGGTGGCAGCGGGACGAAGCGGGGCGCGCAGTTTGCAGGCGCGCCTGCTCCTCCAAGCGGCNNCGGCCGAGCACCGCCGGAGTGGACCATCTTTCTATAACTTCGCCCGGCACCTGCTGTTGGTGTTGGCACAAGCCCGCCGCGCCGGCGGGTTCAACACTCCACGCCTTCCGTAGATTGCTCCCATGCCTCTCGATCATCAACAACATCTCCGGTGCTCACCCTGTTGCGCGAGCGTATTGCGAGCGGCAGCCGCCCCGGCGCCCGGCAGGACGACTGCAAGCTGGGGCTGGCCATCGAGGGTGGCGGCATGCGCGGCGTGGTGTCTTGCGGCATGGCCGATGAATTGGCGCGGCGCGGTGGTTATGACGCGTTCGATACCGTCTACGGCACCTCGGCCGGCGCATTCATCGGATCGTTCTTCACCACCCGGCAAATGCACCTTGGACCCAGCGTCTACATCGACGACCTGCCCAACAGCCAGTTCATTGCATGGCGCCGTCTGTTTCTGGGGCGCCCCGTGGTGAACCTGCACTTCCTCATCAACGAGGGTCGGCTACGGATCAAACCGCTGGATTGGCGCCGGGTCGTGTCCTCGGCGGTGCCGCTGAAGATCGTGGTTTCGTCATTGCACCACGGCGACGCCCGCCTGCTTCATGACTTTCAGAGCGAGTCCGACCTGTTCGAGGCTCTGCGCGGCAGCGCCACCGTCCCGTATCTGGCAGGTCTGCCGGTGCCGTACCACGGCGACATGCTCTTCGATGGCGGCATCTTCGAGCCGTTTCCGTACCAGAGCGCCATCACCGACGGCTGCACGCACGTGGTGGTGCTCAGCTCCCGCCCACAGGGCCGATACTGCCGTCCGCCGGCACCACTGATCAGCCGGATCGTCGAGCGCCGATTGCGCCGCCTGTCGCCGGCCACCGCCAATGCGTCCTCGCACGACCCCCTGCACTACAAGCACGCGGCACAGCACATCGACACAGCAAGCCTGCATCCGGGCATTGCGCCGTTCATCTATGGCGCGCATCTGGCGCACGATGTGCGTGAAATCAGCCGACTGGAAAAGAACCGCACCAAGCCGCGCGCCGGCGCCGCCGTCATTGCCGGCCTGCTGCCGACGGCGAAACCATTGACCGTGTTGAGCGCATTGTCAACGGCACGGTAAATCTACCGGCTTCTTTGCTTGCACTATACCCACATTCGGGTATACTGCTGCGATGATGATCTCTGCGCCATTGCATACCTATCACGCTGATGGTTCGGTGCCCACCACGCCCAATACGGTCTGGGTCTTCGGCAGCAACTTGGCGGGCCGCCACGGCAAAGGGGCCGCGAAAGTCGCGTTGCAGCGGTTCGGTGCGCGTTATGGCGAAGGGGCCGGTCTGGTTGGTTGTTCGTATGGCATTCCGACCAAGGATGCGAACCTCAATGTCTTGCCGCTTGTGAGCGTGCGCGCCGGTGTGGAGCAGTTCCTTGTCCACGCTCTCGCGCATCCGGAGACAATGTACTTCGTCACCCGTGTTGGGTGCGGACTGGCCGGCTTCAAGGACGCGACGATTGCGCCCTTGTTTCGCGCTGCACCGGCCAACTGTGATCTGCCGAAAAACTGGCGGCCGTGGTTCGCGCAAGCGGTATCGTCGGCGCCCTCTGCACCATCGGCACAACCACCGGCGGCGCGCGATCCGTGGACACTGGACTGAGACACATCCCTTCAACTTTCATTGCCAAGAAACGATCATGCCAAAGAAGCCTATCACCGAATCCACTGAAACAACCGTCGTGCACGAAGCCTCCGCCGAGCGCGATGAGCGGGGTAACGTCCGCCGGCGCGTGGGATTCGATCAGGTTTGTGTGCTGGAGGCGACCGAGACCGACGGTGCCGCCGATTTCGAGCAGTACGTCAAGATGAACTACGGCGTGGAAATCCAGTTTCTCGAAGAGTTCCGTCTCGCCAGCATTCGTATGCGAAGTGGTGGTGCGCGACACGATGTCTTCTTCGCCATCGACGGCCCCGCGGCCACTGCGTTCAGCGCGGCGCGGGAGCGCGACGAGAACAGCTTTGCCCGAGAAATTCGCTGGCTGGAGGATGTGCTGCTCCCCTTCAACAATGTTGCCGAGCAGCCGTACCCGCCGCGCGTGTTCCACTACGTGACGCAGTGGCCGGAGATCGGACTGGGGCTGGAGGCGCTGGCGTCCCCGCGCCCGGCTGATTTCGAGGAGCCAACCGATCCTGATCGCGTGCCGGAGAGTCCGCCGGCCGATCCCATCCCGCCACGCGAAGTACACTGAGCGTGGCACCGCTCGCTACCACACCCTCACCGGAGAACTCGATGCGCCGCTTCCTGCTGCTACCCTTTTGCCTTGCTTGGTTGCTGGTTGCCTGCTCCAATCCGCTGAACGCTCCGGTCCCGAAGGACCTTGGCAACATGGAATCGCTCAAGCCGGCTATGGAAAAGCTCAAGCCCGAGGAGAAGGAACTGCTGGCCGCGTACGTGGTTCGCCACTCTGTCGGCGCAGTATTCGGGAAGGCGTTTGGCGTACAGCCGGACCCCATCCCCGAGGGAATGACGGTAGGTAAGGCCCTCGATGAGCAGCGGGCCTTCGCCGAGCGGCTCAAGACGGAGGAGGCGGCCAAGAAGTTGGTGTTGGAGCAGGCCGAGGCTCAGCGCAAGGCGCTGGTCGAGCAAATGAAGCTGGTGCTTGCCTCGCGAGTGATCGACATCACCCTGCACAAGGCGACCTATCACGATGGCGATGTGCACAGCACCATCAGCTTCGAATTTGAAATCGACAACAAGGGCGCAAAGGACATCGCAGGGATCAAAGGATTAGCCTCGTTTCGCGACAAATTCGGTGATCGGATTGCCGGTGTTTCAATGAAGACGGAGGAAGCTATTCCCGCTGGGAAGTCGGTACGCGTGCGGCTGGGCAAGGATTACAGTGAATTCAACGACAATGATCGCAAGCTCGTGAACCTCGATGTCCATACGGCCACCTTTGAATTGGCGCCGGAGGTCATCCTCTTCGCCGACGGCTCCAAGTTCGAGTCGCCCAAGGGCGTTAGGGAATAGGCGACCAATGACTTGCATTTATACCCGGTTATGGGTATGGTCAGTCCATGCCTTTCTACCTGATCCACACCAGCGAAGGTCTCGCGATTCGCGAGATGACCAGTCTGCGCCAAGCGCGCTGCGAACTGACGGGTGAAGTCGGCACCGACAACCTGATCGACGTGACGCCGGCGCTGCCGGCCCAGATCGACTGGGTCCGCCAGATGGGTGGGGCCATGCCGGAGAGCCTGCAAGCGCTTCCTGCCGGCGCCCGGCACCAATCCGGCACCGGGGCGCAGCGGCGGATGCCATGACTGACTCGGCGGGCTCCTCGCACAAGGTGGACACTGTGGGCGCTCTGCGGCTAGGGGCGACCGGTCGCCGCAGTTTCGGCAAAGTGATTGTCGAATGGGAGTTTGTTTCGCCCTTTAACGAGCTGTCCCCACAGAAAATCGAGGTCTGCCTCGTGCAGCAGCACGAGGCTGGCCAGCCACCACTGATTTTTTTTTCGCGCTAAGCAAGATTCTGCCCGAGGATGGGTTGCGCGCGACCGACATCGAGGCCCTGCGGGCGAGCGTGGAGACCTATTGCAGCGACTACTTCCTAGCCAAAGCGGGGTTGGTTTGGGAGGGCTGGCTTGAGGTGCTCCTCAGAGGGAGTGACTTTGCCATTGGTCGCGACGCAATGAGCGAAGACCTGCGCATCGAGTACCGGCCGCTCAAACGGGGCCGCCACCCCGATGATCAGACCCGCGACTTCACGCTGACGCCACACGGCACGGCGGTGCCATTCCCGACGCCCAAGCGTGCCGGATTCGACGAGCGCGAGCATCTGCGCAAGGGCATCGACCAGAACGATGCCCGAACATGGAATCTCGGGGCCCGCGACACGGACGTGGAGGTGTCGTACCTTCCCGATACCCCGGCGAACAGCGCCGCATTGGACCACCTGATCACTTCCCTGCGCCTGCTCCGCCTCCGGCTGAGCGACTTCCTTGAGCAGGAGAACATCGGCCAAGCTGTGGTTGCCCTGCAACAGCAGGCGCTTGCCTTGCCCGGTCCGACCGCACCGGCTGCCGCAAAGGTACAAGACTCCGTTCTCTAATAACGGCAATCTGCTTGCTGTCTCCTCGGAGCGACAGCTTGTTCGGTTGGGTGCTGTTTCGCAAAATTACTGCTACTATGACGGTTGCATGTGTCAATGTGCATATTACCCAACTCTTTTGCTGGACGCGGCAGCGCGCGTGCGTCTACCCTACATTGCCGACCAAAAATGCGGCGCGGGACCATGGGGGGTTCTCGATAAATGAGGTGTGGATGGATGGCTCAATGCGACCGCTGACCCGTAAAGACTACGAGGGCGCCGTCCAGCGACTCGGTCAAGGACTCACGCGGTATGGAATCCCGCCGGTACCGCATTGCCGCCTGCGGGCGGCGGTGATGGATCGGTTCGATGATACCGATTTCCTCTTTGTGCACACGCTGCTGCACCCACCCAGCAACATCTGGCACACGGTGCAATTGATGCCCAAAGCATTGAGCCTTGGCGCCGCCGGCGAAGCGATGACCTCCCTGCGCCTCTGTAAGTCGCTGGAGGAGGGCGTTGCGTATGTGAAGAGTATCGCGATCCGTGCCGGGATCATCCTGCAAGACATCGTCCCGTTGCCCAACGGGGGATTTGAAATGCGTTCCAAAGGCGTACCGCTATTTCGAATCAACCCGCTAATCCTCGATCACGTCGCGGCGGACAAGGTCGCACTGGTCAATCGGGCGCTGCGCACCTTGCGTCGCCATGGCCACGAGTCACTTGCCGTGAGCCGATTACGCCAATTGCCGGGCCTGCAGGCGTTGACCGCCGATACGCCAGATACCGACTCTGACTCTGATTCTGGCCCGGCCTTGATCGCCAAACTCCCCAATCTGGTCGAGACGATGCGTACGCTGCTGCGCGAAGACGCCGGCTTGAAGGTCGATTGGATTGTGACGCAGGAGTTGGTAGCCGCCATGATGGGGGCCACCGATTGGAGCGACTTGACCCGGCATTCGCAGGACGCCCTCTGCCAACTGGAACCGGTCGCCATCGTCTTTCGAGATCAAGCCGGCGCGCCCGAGTATGGCCATCGGTTCTTCCCTTCCCCGGCGGCGGCAATTGCCGGCTTCTGCGAGGAGCTGACCCGAGCCAAGGTTGTACTTTTCCCGTATTACGTGGGCTGCACCGACGGGTCCGCTGTGACCTTGTACGCCAGCAGCATCATCCCGCACGATTCAGTCGATGCCGCTGCGCCACCGGCAGCAGCCCGGCCCGAGTACGCGCCGCTGGCCAACTGGCGCATCAAAATCAGCAACATCCCGCGCGTCGAGGTAGCGCCCATAGAGGTAGCCGAAGTCGAGCGCTGGTTGCCCGCGCAGGCGGAGGCTCAGCTGCGCGCCCTCATTGAGCATCTATTGCATGGCCGCGTCACGCCGGCGCCCTCGGCGGTGCCGATTCTGACCGCCCGCGAGGTGGAGGTGCTGGGTTTGTTGGCGCAGGGGAAGAAGACCAAAACCATCGCACTGGCACTCAACATTGCTGTTGGCACCGTACAACTGCATCTCGACACCATTCGCGGCAAACTCGGCGTGGACACCCGCGTCGAGGCGGTCACGCAGGCGATAGCGAAGGGGTTGATTCAACAGCCCCCAAGTGTGACAGGCGCGCGCGGGTGCATTGAGGGTTGGCCGGCGCTCGCACAGGGTCACCCGAACGCGGAACCTCGTATTATGCTCACCTGATCGGTCTCGCGCCACGCGCGTCCGTCTGAGGAGGAGCTGTCCATGATTGGTACCTTCACCCAGCCGCTGCGGCGCTGATATGATGCTCCCACGCAGGCCGTACTACAGCAAGCCCTACTACAAGATGCCGGGTCCGACGGACAACGAATTGCCGGCCAATTTTGGCGTTGCCGCGCACAAGGTGCGCAGCCTCTTCTTGAAGTTGCGGTAGGTGTGGTCTGGTATCGATCCGAAAAACTCTCGGCCAAGCGCGCCGCATTGATCATGCAGTCTGTCCCGCTGGTGCGCACGATGACCTATGCCAGCCATGGTCACATCAAGCCGCCCTACGAATCGAATCCATTTCTCACGGTCACGGACTACAAGACCTTTGAACTGGTCCATGGCGAGAGCGCCGCGAGTTTCGATCCGGTGACCTTGTTCAAGGAGGTCCCGATCAAGCCGTTTGTCCGGAAGTAGGATGTGATGAAGACGATGTTGGCGGAGGCGAGGTGGATTCGAACCCCTGAGCGTATCGCTGCGCTGCCTGCTTTCAAAACAGGTACCTTAGACCACTCGGACACGCCTCCGTAGGCGGATGTCGGCCTTGCCGTGCAAGGTGAACGAACTGGTCTCGCTGGCCAGATTTGAACTGGCGGCCCCCTGTCCCCCAGACAGGTGCGCNNTGCGTCCCGAACGCAGCGCTCTACCGGGCTGAGCTACACGCCGTTGCAACTGGAGCCACCGGCGGTGCCGGTGGCCAAAAATCGAAGGAATACCTCGAAGCGTCGCGAACACCGCGACGACTACCGGGAAAAAGGCTTGCAGGCTGCAAGGAAAGGGCGCAGCGCGCTTTGCGGCGCGGAGCAGCCCCTTGGGGGCACTAGCGCGCGGCGCCGGGGCGCCTGCAACGCCTACAGTAACGGCAGGACCAGATCGAGTTCGATAGTGCCGCAGTGGTGCCCAGATGAAACTGCACACGATCCAGACAAGGTGCCGCTGATTGACTTGAAGGGGCCAACCGGTTTACCCACAATCGGGAAATCAATCCCTGCTCCGGCCGTGGTGACACTCCCTGCCCCTGACTGCGTGCTATAGCCGACTGATGCAAACACGTCGAGACTGTCCGCAAAGTCATGCTCGATGTACAGCTTTGCGGCCTTCGTGTACCGTCACGCTCTTCATTCTCGAATCGTGGGACAAGAAGAAACGGTCGTAGGTCCCTTATCATTCAACGACTGCGCACAACTGACATTGAACGCAGATCGACGTAGGATGTCGATTATCTGAGTGAGGGGAGATTACCGTGAGCTACCTTTCAAACTTCGAGCGATCGTTTAGCGAACATACACTGGTGCTTCTACGGGATTACAGCGGTCTGTTCGACGCGACAATGCTTGTGAACTCCTTGTTGGGTCTAATCGTCGTGCCGCAACAAACTGCCCTGGACGCGATCCCTGACGACCCTTTCGCGCGGCTATCAGAATGGGGCATCAAGGGAGATTCAATCAAGAATGCAGGTTGCCCGAGGCCGAAAAACCTCCAGCCAGAGACAATACGAGGACTGGTCATCAATCTGCGACATGCCGTTGCACATTTTCGAATCGAGCCGGTGTACGAATCAGATAATGTGGTGGCATTCAAGTACCAAAATGACACGGGCTTTGAGGCCGTGCTTTCGTTGGTCGAAATACGATTGTTTGTCGAAAAACTTGCCTCGCATCTCTCTGCCCAATAGCAGGAGGACTCAGCGTTCGGCTAAAACGGTATATCGTCATCAAATTCGTCGTCGGTTGACTGACGGTGGTTTGACGGGTTGGAACGATTGTTCGATGTCCAGTCGGTATTCGGTAGCCCATACTTAGCTTGATACTCGGCTTGTCTCTTTTGTCTTCTTACCTCTTCAGAGTCTTGCCCGCGAAACATGATCATGCCGAACAATAGGACGGATGCCTTGAACAACAGCCATATCCCAAAAACGTAAAGTGGGATCTCAAGAGCCATATCGCACCCCCTTTAGATCACTGTTCCAAGATCGACAAATANNAAATATTGCTGGTTTCGATCAATCTCTATCGCCAGCGATCCATTGGCTTGGTGGCATCTAGCAACGAATGGAAAGAATGAGTATCGACTGACTGGGGGATTTGCTACATACGGGCCAATGTAGACCTTATATTCAAAATAAGGACTTTCAAGCTGCTGCTCGGAAGGTCCGTACCCTGCAAGTCCAGGAAGTTCGCCGCCCTCTACGACGAGTTGAAACTGACCTCTCGCCCGATTGGAAACATTCTGGGCAACGCCACTGGCACATGCTGATTTAATCCGATTGTAATTCTTGAGTTGTAGATCGTATTCCGCAGCCCGCTTTTGTTCATGCTTCTGCGTTTCTTTCTTGTCGTTTTGGTAGAGGTAGTAACCTCCTACACCGATCGCCACCACGACAACCATGAAATTCTCACCCCACGCCATGACCATCTCCCTAATCTATCCCAGCCCCCGAGTGAATTCTCAACAACTCGGGAGCATATCCACCAGTCCTTTTTTCCATCGTGGTCAAGAATATACCTCGTGACTTTGTCCTGCAACTCGCCGTCCGTGATGTTCTCTCGCGTCGTGCCGAACTTCTCGGCGTATCGCGCCCAAGTGGCGTATTGATACTGATATTTTCCTACCGACCAGCGGTTATTTGTGTCCCAGACTCGTATTGTTCTACTCACGCCAGACTCACAACCAGCGAGTTTTGCTATCCATATTTCCTGTGGTGTGGTGGTCGCTTCGATAATCCGTACGGTTATACTTGTCGCGCGACTCGTCCTCTTTGGAGAAAGCGTGCGAATCATCCTTTCGATTTGGTTGCTCATGCTTCCAAGTGTCGCGATTGCCGAATGGGTGAAAGTGAGCCAGTCCAGTAGCGGAGTCACCTATGTTGACGCGACGTCAATTCGCGCGGAAGGTAGTCTTCGCAGGGCTTGGATCTTGCAAGACCTACGAACACGCGACCCCTATGGCGAACTGTCTCGCCGAAGTTGGCGAGAGTATGATTGCCCAGGTACTCGATTCAGGATGCTTTCAATCACTAACTACTCTGGGCCAATGGCGACCGGAAAGATTCTCATAAGCGGTGATTCGAGCCGTGAACCATGGAACAGCATAGGCGCCGAGTCCGTGGGTGCCGAGATACTCAAGTTCCTGTGTGCTCGATCAGGCGGAACAAGACACTAGCTCCGCTCACCAGCTTCGCCATAGTAGCGGCAGGGTTGCGCAGACGCGTTGCCCGTTGATCGGACCGTGAGGCATTCTGAACCTGACCCGGAATTAGGACACCATCCTACTTCGCCGCGCCCTCCCTTGCTATGCCTTTTCCGTTGATGTTCTTGCGCCCATCCACGGCATCCCGGTGCAGATACACCTTCAGCCCGGCGTCGAACCGGAACATGGCAGCTCACACATCGCAGGCGCAGCAGCAACGATAGCTCGTTGGGGTCGACTTCGCTCAGCTCCAGTTTGATCCCGTTGGGGAGTTGCGCACCGAACCGCACTGGGCTCGACCATGCCGGAGCTTTTGCCGCTACCACCGATACGAACGCGGACTCGACAGCTACCGCCGCCATCCCTGCAGTTGGCCTTCCCACCACGAGCTCCCGTTGGCGCCGATAGCGGGTAATCCAGGTGCGCAGGAGATTCGCGTTGATCCCGTGCTGCAATGCCATGCGTGCGACCGATACGCCTGGCCGCAGGCACGCTTCGATCAATTCGCGCTTGGCCTCCTTGTCGTAGCAGCTTCGCCCATCGCGCTTGTGCCCGACCACCAGCCGCTTCGATAGCTCTGTGTGTTTCTCTGTCATAAGTGTCCACGTTCATCTACGTGGACACCATCATGGCCGACTCCGCACCTCAATACCAGATGCCGTCAAAAGACCGCTTACGATGAAGTAGTTGTCGAGGAGGGAGTTGTAGAACTCGATCACCCGCCCATCGGCCCCATAGGTCAATGAGGTGGCCGCAGTCGCCACCGCAACCGTAATCCACAATAAGGTCTTCTTCATCGCTGTACACTTCTCAATGGGGTATCGGGGCTTGGGGTCGTTGTGCAGACATCTGCAAAGTTTGTTGCCGGTCCCGCGGTCCCGACTGCTGCCGCGATGAGTCGTTCCCTCATGTCAGGTGTCCCCGTGCTTTGGATCGCGGGCCTGCAGGAAGGTGTCTTTCTTGCGCGGAATGTCTGCTGCTTCCGCTGCGGCGTTGGCATCGAGAATAGCTTCATGTCCAGCAAGGGGCATGTGGATGGGCAGGTCGTGATAGGCGGCGGGCTGCAACGTACCGTCGATCAGGAGGTGATATGCCAGACCGGCACTCATCCCCGCGGTGATCGCAGTGAGAAATCGGTCACGGTTGCGGTCAATCATGTCCCAAAGTGGGTCCCGCACGGCAGGCAGGTGGCTATGAGTCAGCCCTACCAGCGTGGCAACGGCGTAAAGACTACCCTCCACCACGCTCCCGGCAATAATCGAATGGGTAAAGATGCTGCGATGTGCACCTATGCCCATTTGCAGGTCCAAGTCCGGGATGCCGCCATCGCCGTCCAAGCCGCCGGAACTGACCAGTGCCGCCAACACAGTCACCACGGCCTCGGGCAGTTGCTCGGGGTCTTTCACCATCGCTCCAAATGCCGCGGCCTGCTTGCTTGCCCGCTCGGAGATTTCTTTGACGGTGTCAACGAAGGCTTTGCTTCGCTGTTTGCTATGCTCCATAAGTCGCCCATTCCGTGCTGCTTCTAAGGCATCCTTTGCCTCAGCAAGAGTGCCGCGGCCCAACCGGGCGATGCCTTGCCCAAGCCGCATCACACGACGCACAAAGAGGTGGCCGGTCATGCTGGCGGCGTCGACCCCCCAATTGGCCATTTGCCGATGGTTCAACGCATTGAGGGCAATGCGTAGTTCCGCTGTGAGCCGATCCGCACGATTGCGGTAAGCGGGATCGGCAATAATCACCGGTAAGTTGGCAGTAGGCATGAGTAGCGTAGTGCGGTTTGAATCGTTTGTGACCGAAATATTACGCCAACGCAAGGCATTTTTGTCACAGGTCTTGGCCAACCGTTCTACATCCCTGCGGCTACAACTCTTGTCCTGCACCGCTGTGCAAACAACTGCAAGCCCAACTCAGCCTACGTCACGCCTTGGCACCGGAGAATTGCCGCCACTGCCACCGGACTGAATACTCGGATCGTAGGTGCAGGTCCCATTGCCCCCAATAACGGTTTAGGTGCTGGATTTGTCCCCTGCGACGTTCCTTTGATTCACAACAATGCTGTCGCATCCATTTTGAAAATATTCTTCACTTACCAAGGTTGTTTGCTCCCCGGTTATTGCGGTTCGCCGGATTTGTGCTAAGCCGCCTTCGCCTTTGAACGCAACTTCAAAACCGCAATCACACCTCAACTTGTGTTCGGCGGTTGCCGGGTTCCTATGAATCTTTGCCCTACCAATCCCACATCCAAGATGAAAAATACGAAGAGCGGAATAGGGTGGCACTTCACCCACGGTGGCCTCGACCTCAATTACGCAAGGCATGTTCTGTCTCCATCAGAAAAGTGTGTCAAAACGCTTGGTCACTAATTCTTCCCGCAGGCAGCTTGCCACAAGATTACGACTCCGCTACCAGAAGGGACAGGACGCCAACTATCAAAATTGGTCTTGGTAACATGAACTGTCTCACCCCCGCCCATGTTCCCAGAATAAAGTACGAGGGTAAGAAACCGATATTTTCGCTCATTGCAGTCGTACTCGGATTGCGTTTTCGTTGACGCATAGTGCTTTCCGCTGGATGTTCCTTGAAGACTCTTGTAGTCCCACATATTCCACATTTTCACTATATTGCCCGTTCCGCGACTACTGTCGGGATCGACATATAAGGTCGCGTTTGCACTCTTACCAGCGGCAATCCATCCTGCATTGGCACTACCGAATCCAACAGCTAGCAGTATCATCAATATTGCTCTGTGCATTGCAACCTCCAATGATTGTGGCTACGCTCGAGTCATTTTCAGCCGTTTCCACCACTCTTTCCAAACCACGCGGTGGGGTACGCGAACAACTAGACGTTCCGCGGAACTTCAACCTGATTGAGTTTCAGAAATACTTTTCCATGAAGCGCAGATGTCTCGAACGGTCATTCTCGTTGAGAGTGCCGACCCATTCTAAATGTCGTTGAATATTCTCGAAAGCGGCCATGAAGGCATCGCTGTCCACTCCGGCAGTTACAGTTGCGTAAGCCTTCTGAGCGTTGTCACCAAAAAGTCCGACCAACACCTGTGCAAGCGCCTCTTTAACAGGTGTGTTATCTCCCATGCTGATCACGCAGGATTCAACCATGCCGGTTAGTGTTCCCATGAACTCCCAGTTGGTCGCGTAGACCACGGGAATTTGTCGGCTAACGCTTTCTCCGTAGTTCGCGTTAAGTCGATTGCGATTGATCAAATCAATGGAGATTTGGGCCGCAACCGAATCGACACGGGGTCGGTTAGAAAATAGTCGTCCAAACATGTTTGCTCCCTGAGTCAAACAATTTTACTAGCACCACCGCCCCGACAGCCGCCACGATCCCGCCCCCGCTGTGCAAACAACTGCAATCTCTGTCGTCACACCCCCCGCGTTCTGACCTCAAACCACATGATGCCATCGGTCACTAACTTGAAGTAACGCCATGGTTGGAAAAAGCTACAAATCAGCCGTTCAAGCCTAACCATCACAGTGCACGTTGCGTACTGGGTTAAGCTCAAGCCGCCTTTGCAATTTCGTCAAGTGCAGCGCCATACGATGGACCGAGGGTGCGTAGCAAGCGAAGCCAGCTAAGAAGGAATTCTCCCAATTCCATGACCGGCACCGTGAGGTGCTTGTAGCCAACCATGACGGAATCTGGGCCAAAACCCTCATGCTTCTCCGAATAGAAGACCAATGACCGAATAGGTTCACCATGTGTATATAGATTTCCGTGGGCCAGCGCGTTTCGGATTGTGCTTAGAACGTAGTCCACCGGCTCTTCTTCCACCGATACGTTACTAGGGGGCCATGTGTCAGGTCCATCACCGAACGTCGCTATAAGGCCGTGTAACCAATTTTTCCCGTGCTTTGGAATGAATTCGCTCTTCGCACAAGGGGTGCCAAGTAATTTTTTGAGACGGACAGAAGCCCCTTCAAGTTGCAGAGAGTCCTTGGAGGGGTGTCCATCCTTCAGCCTCTCGAAGGGGACAACGAACGCGGAAGTTGCTACTAAGAGGAGGAAAGTGACTTCGCGTTCCTGAGTCGCCGCATCCGCTTCATAATGATCGAGAAGTTCTAAACAACGGTTGGGAAAATCTACGACAAAATTCCTGTATGCACTCACTTGATCTTCTCCTCATATCTTGATGCACGGTAGTGCATGAAGGTATACTCAACTGTCACCATTCGCCCGGACAAAAGTGAATAGTGATATGGACATAAGGATCGCCAGGATCGTTCGATCGGAAGGCAACCATGCACATGCTACTGAGAGTTGTCAGGGCAGTAACAATCTCCGCGACGTTGGCGTTGCTTGCGTTTGCGTGCAGCCCACAACCAAAGGGGTGGGTTGTTGTGGCTTTACAAAGCGGGATATTCGGTTACGTGCCACTGTACTTAAACATGGACGCGATAGCCAAACCCATCCCTGACGTGATTGAGGTCTGGACGCGAACCCAAATCCAAGTGCTGAACGACCTTGAGGTGCTGCATCGCCCCGATTATCCTTCCATAATGAAAGACCCGGCATCCTGGCATCAGAAAGAGATAATTGACCGCATCTGGCTGAACTGCCGCACTCGAACACTTCAACTCCAAGATGTCCCTGGTCAGCTTTCCATGATTGACACAGTCCCGAGGCCAATCATGCCATCCAGCATCAATGACAAGATTTGGCGGATCGTATGCCAAGGTGAACCTGTCGGCGACCCCCTAGTTTCGGGTTCCTAATGATGCTTGGGAGACCTCGATCAATATGTCAACAAGAGTTGAGTTTCCCGCCACCATGGAAAACTCGCGCACCGCAGTTCAACACTTAGCACACGCACTTTTTCTGTCTAAACGAGTGGAGCCACCTCTCCCAAACGCCGTCTGCATTCGTAACGGTAATATTACCGAAACCAGCGCCCCGTCCGGTTGCGTAAAAGCGAAAGCAGGCACCCGCCGAAGCGGGCGGCCACCGTGCCGCGCCACTTAGCCCCAGAGCACCTGCAGGCCGCGTTCCCGGACTCGCTTGAGGGATACCTTCTTCCCAGTGCGGTCGTCGAGCACGCGGTCATCGACCTCGCGGTACGTCCGGATTTTGTCGCCGCGCATACCCGAGCCCGTCTGCTGCCGGCGCTCCACGTCCCGGCCGGTGGTCTCCCGCTGCCGGTAGAAGGCGGCAACGCGCGCCTCCAGCACCTCGCGGGCAAGCCGTCGGTTGTCGTGCTGACTGCGGGAGGAGGACTTCGCTTCGAGGCCCGTAGGCAGGTGACGGATCACCACGCAACTGTCGGTCGTATTCACGTGCTGGCCGCCGGCGCCGCTGGCACGCATCGTGAAGATCTTGAGGTCGGCTTCCCGCAAGGCCCAGTTCCGTTCAGGAACCACGGCGAGTGCGGCTACGGTGACAGTGCTGGTTTGGATCCGGCCGTGGCGCTCCGTTGGCGGAACACGCTGCCAGCGGTGACCGCCGGCTTCGGCCTTGAACGGCGCGAGCTGGGCGGCGTCGGCCTCCAGCTGAATGACGGCGAGGAGTCAGCCGAGCTTGCCGGGGACGTTTTCGATGAGCTGCACGCCGATGCCGGCGGCCAGCGCCGTGCGCAGATACAGACTTGCCTGTTCCTCGACGAGGAGCTTGGCGTCATCACCGCCCTCGCCGGGGCGGATTTCCAGAAGCATTTTCATGATGCTCTCCTTTGTGGTGGTGCGCTTGCGGGTCATCTCGTCGATACCGCTTACGCGAGTTGACCACCTATTGATTCGGGTGGCCCGTAGGTGGTGCGTGGAAGATTGCGCTGCCGGCTACGCTGTGGGGCTTCCGGCTTACCCGTCAAGGGGACCCGATACGCCAGCTCCAGCCACCTCGGGTCAACGACGGCTGGCTTTCTGCAGAATCGTCAAGCGTCGTCAGGACTCGCGGTCGTGTTGCTGGCCCGCGTTGACCATCACCGTCTTGATCAGCTTCACGTTGTCCGGCATCACAATTAGTTCGCCGTCGCCACCCTCGAAGAAAGCGATGATCGCATCGCGCTCAACCTCCGCGCGCATCACGTAAGCCTGCGGCCACTCGGCGGGGAAGCGCAGCGCGTACCAGCGAGCCTTTTCCTGCGACGTGGTCCACGAGAACCCCAGATCGTCGTGGTCCTCGCGGGTGCGAGAGCCGCGATACACGGTAACGCGCTGAGGCAGGGCGGCCAACGCCTCCCGCTCCTCGGACGCCATCAGGAGATGTCGATGGGGCAGGGCCTCGGCCAGCAGATCGAGCCACTGGTCGCGGCACTGGTAGACGTTCTCGCTTTCCCGGTAGACCTCGGCCACCAACGACCAGAAGACGGCGGCGTCGTCCATGTCCGGCCGGCGATCCAGCAGCGCCTGCAGCCGATAGGGCCGCTCGTGTAGAAACACCGCGCGGCTCCACTCTCCCGTTCGCTCCGCTTCAGCCAACTGCTGCCGACGCTTGGCATAGAGCCCGTTGTAGATGCCGTATAGCGCTGGCATGAGCATCGGCCCGAACACCAGCGGGTGCTTAAGAAACTGACCCAGCACTCCGGACTCGACCACGTATGGGGCGAGATCGGGGTGCAGGTTCTCGGCTCGCTGGTCGGGCAGGGGGTTCACCGGGCCTCCTTGGCCAGCAGATTTGGCTTTACCGGCTGCCCGTGCATCCAGTGTTTCTGGGTTTGCACATGCCCCCGGCGGACAAATTTGCCGCACTTATGCCGAAACTCTCCGTACGGGATCGCGTCAGCCGTGCGCACCACATAGCCTTCGTGGTGCTGCCAGTCGCCATCGGCCCAAAGTGAGCGCAGCGCCTTCTCATCGAAGATGCCGTCGTAGAGCACCGGCACCGAGGTCACGCCGAGGAGGGCGAACCACTCCTGCGTCTGGTCCCACGATAAGCAGACATTCCGTTCGTCCCACACGGAAAAGCCCATGAAATAGGTGGGCAGGTCGGTGTACCGGATCGAATGCTCGGCGTACAGGTTCTCCCCGCACACCCGCCAACCCGCTGGAATGTCACCGGCGATACCGGCCCAGAAGCCCTTGACCCAGCTTCGGCTGGGGTGGTGGCGGCTGTCCACGCTGCGCGCGTGCATGTCGTCGGCGTACAGGTTGGAGTTCTCGCCGTCCATCTTCCGGGTCGCGATCACCCGCCGTCCGATCAGTCCGTGCAGCGAGGGCATCAGCCGGTCGTCGTCGTTGACGCTTTCCGACCACGGCAGGTGGTGTGTGCGCGGATACTTCACCAGATGGGTGAAGCAGTCGAGCACCCGGCCTTGGACCAGCGCCTTCTGCACGCTAGCATCGAAGAACAGCTCGCCGCGCATCCGTTGTCCGTAAGGCAGCACCGGATTGCCCCATTTGTCATAGGGCTGATCCGGGTAGAGGTGCGGCGGCACGATGATCTTGGTGATCCCGCTGGCCTCGCGCACCGCCTCAACCGTGATCTCGGTGGTCTCGCAGCGCAGGTGATGGTCCGAACAGACCGAGGCGCCGTTGTCGAGGTAGTACCCGCCATCGGGCCACAGCCGGCGCTCGATGATGTGATGGGCGTCGGCCGCTGCGTTCTTGCAAAATACGCACCGATGCTGATCGCGAGCGAATACCGCGTCGCGGAACGCATCCCGGCTCAGCAGTCCTGTTTCGCTCGTACCCATCGTTCACTCCACAATGCTTGTTGATCCACTGCACCGCCATCATAGCGAGGGGAGGAAAGCCCGCCTCGTAGTGGTTGCGGAAGAGGTTGACTGCAATAACCGTAACCGTCACCGCGCTGCAGCAGACGCAGGTGGCGGGCATGCACATCGAAAGTACCGCTCTCGGTTTGCAGGGCGAAGGACGGGCGGGTACGGATGGCAACGCGCCCTCGATGCTGACCGGCATGTCGGCCGGCCGGTATCGTCGCCGCCACCAGATCGCCGGTACGGAATCCGTGGGCCCGCTTCTGGCGCATTAGGTATCCTCGCGGGAAGCCATGGGCCGTCAACAGGGTACGCTGATAGGCGCCACGACCCGTTGCCTTGATCGTGAGCGCCGGACGCGACCAATCGACAACCTGTTCGACTGCGCCTACGCAGGCCGCATCGAGCGCGTGAGTCTTCGGGATTCCGAGGCGGACGCGGTTCCACTTGGTCCGTCCACCGCTGCCGGTTTCTAGAGGCAGCCCAGTCGCGCGCAACGCCCGCACTAGTGTCCAGCGCGTGGCGTTCACCACCGCCGCGTCCCGGAGCGGGGTCTTCAACTGCTGCTTGATGCGCGCCAGCCGCTCGGGATCGTGTGCCAAGAACATCTCGACCGGCGAGTCGTCCTTCGCCTCGTTGCACGGGACGCAGGACAGGGCGAGGTTGCTGACCCGGTCGGAGCCACCACCGGCCTGCGGGCGCACGTGATCGACGTTGAACGGCACGTTCTGCGCATCGCAGTAAGCGCAGGTGCGCTCGAACTTTTCCAGCAGGTACTCCCTCACCTCGTAGCCCCGCAACGTCCCCTGCTGGTACTCGACGCCGCTGATCTCCGGGTTCTGTACCTGCTGCAAGTCGAAGCGCACCAACTCCGAGGCAAGTGCGGTGACCGGAGCAAGGCGGCGCAGGCGCTCGACCCACGCCAGCGTCGTATCCACTCGGTGTTGCAGGCTAGGCGCCAGCCAACTCTCTGTGCGCGTGCGGTTCAGGAACCGGGGCGCCCGGTAACGCAAATTGGCACTCCGCCTGCGACGCCGGAACGCCGCCCGCTGCCGCAGCGCCTTGCGGATAGCCGCGCCCCGATGCATCAGTTCGAACAGGTTGCACACGACGGCGCCGGGCCCACTCTCCCCGGTCGTGGTCTCCACCGTGGCCGTGTCCCGCACCAGCGCAATTCCAGTTGTCTTGCTACCGGGATCGAGCTTCAGGCGCAGCGGTTGCAGCGTGCAGTCCGCTACCCGGCGATCCAGCAGCCGGATGGCAAGCGGCACCAACCGGTGAACCCGAGCGCGACCGCGATCAAGCAATAGCCGAGCGCGCTTCTCCGAGCACGGCATCAGCGGCTTGCCACTACGGTCGAGTACGAATACCGCCACATCCACTCCTTCGCCTTTTCCTGGGAACCGCCCGGCCGGTACCGCTGCCCTTACGGGCCTTGTAACGGTCACCTTGCGGTGACGCTCCCCTCGACCCTGTTGTGAACCGGCTTGCCTCGCGGCGGCCCCGATCCGTTTCGTGCGTCCCGCCGCTTGTCTGCGACCGGGGCTTCCAGAGCCACGAACTGAGGAAGCATTCGTGGGTGGGTCTGCGCACCTGTTCACAACGTCGATTGGTGTCTCTCGACTCCTTTCATGGTCTGGTCAATCAGGACTCGCAGTCACCTGCAAGCCCATCCCCTTCAGGGGGATCGGGTTATTGACGGGAGGTTGCTCGTCCCGAATCTGGAGACCTTGCCTTGTGAGTCCCTTGTGATGGCGGTGCAGTCGTAAAGTTGGTCGGAGTAGAGTGATTCGAACACTCGACCCCCTGCTCCCGAAGCAGGTGCGCTACCGGGCTGCGCTATACTCCGAATGAAGAATTGATTATACCCATGTGTGGGCATAACCGCAAGAGATGTCGGCCAGTTTCTATGGTTCGATTGAGGAGTGCCGGTGGCGGGGCGCTACGCCCGCTCAGGGATTTGGCCTTGGTTTTAGGCCCCCACGAGGGAACCGCCCTCGTTGCGTGTCTCCAGCACCACCGGCACCGCGCGACTGCGCGCAGACCAATGTCGCCTCTAAACCACGCCGCACCCTGCACGATGGTGCTTTGAACTGGAATCGAACCAGTGACACCCGCCTTGTCGAGGCGGTACTCTACCAACTGAGTTATCAAAGCGAAAACGTCTACTGCGAATGTTCGCTACTTCGCGAAAAAATGGTGGTCGGGACTGGACTCGAACCAGTGACTTCCGCCTTATCGAGACGGCACTCTACCAACTGAGTTACACGACCATTGAAACAAAAGTGGTGGTGGTGGGGATGCGGATCGAACGCACGACCGACGGATTATGACCCCGTTGCTCTACCAACTGAGCTACCCCACCGCAAAACGATTCTGCTGCGTCTGCGGCGGCCTAGAATCCGAAGAGGAACTCCATGCCGCCGCCAGTATTCGCGCCCCGGCGCCGTTCGCGCTGACGCTTCTTGTCGATGGCCCGCCAATCGACCCGGTTCGCTTTGCCTGCGACTACCTTGGCGCCGCGCTCGATCAGTATCTGGCCAGCAAAGATGGCCCAGTTCTCGCGGGCATAACCCTTCGGATCGGGCAGCTTCAAGCTATCCCGCGCACAGGTCTCCGCCCGCACCTTGGCCTCCGCCATGACGGTGCGTACCGTCGCGGCATCGATGACCATGTAGCCGCCGGCGACGTTGGCCAGCGCCTGCGCCTCGTCGTGCCGGCCTATGACCCGCGACTCCCGCGCCAGCACCTCTGCACCGTGATCGAGCCCCCATAGTGATCGGCATTGCCGCGTCCGTCGGTCCGGAAGACGGTCGTTTCCATCTTTCCGTGATCGGAGGCTTGCGGGGTCACCGCCACCACAACATACGTGCGCTCGACTTCCGAGTCCGCCAGCGACGGAACGAGGCGATACAACGTGGAACCCTTGTGAAACTTGGTGCCGGGCGCCGCGCGCAACCGTATCGCCAATCCATACATTTTCCGTCCTCTCGTCGGCGCCAGCGCCGGCCCCGATCCCGGCGTTAAGCCACGGCAGATCAGAACCTCTGAATGAAGGTTCGAGAGCGGCAGCCTATCGTTTCAGCGACCGGCCTCGGGAATTGCACCCAAC